>JAOAEP010000136.1 GCA_026416755.1 bacterium
AGTAATTTATATTTGCAAAATAAAATAAAGGAAGTCATGCCAGAAAAGGTTAAATTATTTATTCCAGAGAAGAATTTATGTATTGATAATGGAGTTATGGTGGCTATTATGGCTTACTTTTTAAATAAATTTAAAATAGAACCAGAAAGAAACAGAATAAGTGTAATTCCCACAGCATAATTAATTTTTTTCATTAGAAATTTCAGTGTCAGAATTTGACTGGGTGGAGAGATATGTTTTAATTGCTGAAAGATGTTCTGAATATGTTTTTGAAAAATAGTTAGTGCCATCACCTTTTGATAGAAAAAACATATAATCAGTTTTTAGCGGATGTAATGCCGCAATTAAAGAATCTTTACTAGGATTACAAATTGGAGTAGGTGGGAGGCCTTTGTGAATGTATGTATTATAAGGTGAGTTTATTTTTAGGTCTGAATTTGTTAATCTTTTTTTTCTATAACCAAGAGCATATTCAACAGTTGAACAACTTGCAATTGGTATATTTTTCTTTAGTCGTTTATATATAATTCCTGCAATAACTTTTCTTTCCATACTTAAAGAAGCTTCCTTTTCTACTATTGAAGCTACTGTTACAATTTTTTTCACTTCTTCCCAATTTTTTTCATTTATTTCTTCATCATAAATCTGTTCAAACACATTTTTAAAGTTATTCCACATTTTTAAACAAATTCCTTCTATTGTAATTTTATATGGGAAATAATAAGTATCTGGAAATAAATAACCTTCTAAATTATTTTTTTTTGCAAACTCAATAAATTCCCCTTTATCCTTTATTAAACGAGATTTTTCAAGAATTTCACCTATATCATATATATTTGCACCTTCAGGGATAGTAACTTTAACTACTGCAATTTCTCCTTTTACCAATCTTTCAATAACCTTTTTTAATGGGGTTCTACCTGAAAATTCATATATACCCGCTCTTAATTTTTTTTGAACATTATACTTATTTGTCCAATATAAAAACCATTTTACATTTTTTATAACTCCTTCTTCTTTTAAAATTTTGCCTATTTCGTAAGCATTTTTATCTTCGGGTATTTCTACTAATTTTGTGGGAATGAATGGTGGTAGTGTTATTATTTTTATTAGAAGAAAGGCAAATGTTAAAATCCCTAATGCTAAAAAAATTATTTTAACTTTTCTTCCCATTTTTCAATATAATTTCTCTCAATAATTCAAAACCTTTATATACAGCTCTTTCTCTAATTGTTTGTCTATCACCTTGAAATATAAAATTTCTTGCATATAAATTTTTCTTATAACATATTCCAATCCATACCATACCAACTGGTTTTTCTAAAGTAGCTCCTGTCGGACCAGCAATTCCAGTAAAACTTACTGATATATCTGCCTTTCCATATTTTTTAGCATTTTTGGCCATATAAATTGCTGTTTGTTCACTTACAGCACCAAATTTTTTTAAAACAGTTTTTGGAATTTTTAATATTTTCTTTTTTAAAATATTACTATAAGTTACAAAGCCACCCATGAAATATTCTGAACTACCTGGGATATCTGTAATTAACTTACAAGCAAGCCCGCCTGAACATGATTCAGCAATTGCGAGTTTTAATTTTTTTTCTTTTAATAGTTTTCCAATTAGTTCAGGTAAAGGAGGAATATCTACTCCAAGATAATTAATTCCAAATCTATTTTTTATTATACTTTCTATTTCATAAAATTTATCCTTTAAATTTTCAGGTAAAGTTAAAACAAGTTCAATAAGATTTGGGTGTGCTAAAATTATAAAATTTTCTTTGTTTTCTTCTATTATATCTTTTAATTTTGTTTCTACTTCTGACTCCGGAACACCAATAATTGAAAAAATTTTTGTAATTATATAATGGGTTTTAAATTTTTCTTTAATTAAATTTATACAACTTTCAAGCATCGGTTTTAATTCATTAGGAGGGCCTGGTAATATTAAAATTATTTTCCCATTTTTTTCTAAAATTTGTCCTGGAGCAGTTCCATTTTTATTTTCAAGAATTATACTTCCATCAATAATATATGCTTGTCTTTTATTTATTTCTGGGATTTCAAAAATATTTCTTTTTTTAAATTTTTCTATAATGGTATTCCAAATTTCCTCTTTAAAAATAAGATTTTGATTTAATGCTTCTGAAATTGCTTCTTTTGTTAAATCATCAAAAGTTGGCCCAAGTCCGCCAGTTATTATTATTAAGTCGGATTTCTCAAATGCTTTTAAAAAAGTTTCTTTAATTTCTTCCTTATCATCACCAACAATTGTACATTTTGTAATTTTTAAGCCTATTGTTAAAAGAATCTTAGATATTAAATTTAAATTTGTATTAACCCTATTAAAAAGGAGTTCTGTGCCAATATTTATAACTTCAACTCTCATTTTTTTAAATATTTTCTTGTTGCATTATAGAAAAATCATGTAAATTATAAAGTTTGATTAGACCTTCTTTAAAGTTAATTTCTGCACAGGTGGGAATTTTCTCTTTGGGTAATGAAGGACTACCAGGATTTATAATAAATAAAGTTTCTTTTTTTTCTATATATGGTATATGAGTATGTCCTGAGATTAAAAAATTTATTTTCCATTTTTTCCCAAGTTCTATCCATTCATCTTTTTTAAATAAATGGCCATGTGATGCAAGAAATCTAAAAGAATCTACCTTTATAAAAAGAAAAGGATAGGCAAAAGGTATATTAAGAAATGTTTGGTCTACCTCTGAATCACAATTTCCTTTTGATATTAAAAGTGGTACTTCTAAATTATTGAATATATTTAAAAGGTCTCTTGGGGAATATTTTTCTGGAATGGGATTTCCGGGTCCATGATTAAAAAGGTCTCCGCAGTGAATAATAAAGTCAG
>JAOAEP010000178.1 GCA_026416755.1 bacterium
AAATATATATGCATTTCATCTTGACGAATACATAGATTTACCCAAAGGTCATCCAAATACTTTTCAGGAATATTTAAGAACACATATTTTTGAGAAAATAGATATACCGGAAGAGAATGTTTTTTATATAAAAGAAGCAGGGGAGAAAATAGAGGAGATTATGAACAATTATAAAAAATTATTTGAAGAAAAATATAAAGAAGTGAAAGATAAAAAAGGTATATATCTTGCTTTTATTGGGATTGGAGTTAACGGACATATTGCTTTTAATGAACCAGGAACTAATTTATGGTCAGATGAGTTTTTAGTAAAAGTGGAAATTGATGATATTTCAGTAAAACAACAATATGATGATTACAAAAATCACCCAAATCCAAAAGCCAGATATAAAAGTTTAGAAGAAGTTCCTAGAAAAGCTTTGACTATGACAGTAAGTGCTATTTTACTCGCTGATAAAATTTTCTGTATGGTTCCTGGTAAACAGAAAGCAAATGCAGTTAAACAAACAATTGAGGGAGAAATTACAGATAAACTGCCTGCTTCCTTTTTAAGGTTACATAATGATGTTTCATTATTTCTTGATAAAGATTCTGCATCTTTGATTTTGAAAAAACCAATTTGTAAAGTTTAATTTGAAAGGAAAAATGGAGAAACTTGCAATTTTGGGGGGACCAAAAATAATTGATTGTGACTATTCCGAATTTTTAAAATGGCCAATTATAACAAAACAAATGGAGGAAAGAGTACTTGAAGTTCTTAAAAAAGGAGCCATGTCTGGAACCGATTTAACAAAAGAATTTGAAAAAAAATATGCAGAACTTTATGGCGTAAAATATGCATTATGTCATAATAATGGAACATCTGCAATTCATTCTGCTTTATTTGGACTAAAAATAGGTAAAGGAGATGAAGTTATTTGTCCTTCTGTGACTTACTGGGCTTCATGTTTACCTGTATTTTCTCTTGGTGGAACGGTTGTTTTCAGTGATATAGAGGAAGAAAGTTTATGTATTGATCCGGCAGACATTGAAAGACATATAACAGAAAGAACTAAAGTAATTATAGTTGTTCACTATTCGGGTTATCCTGCAGATATGGATAGAATTATGTTAATTGCCAAAAAATATAACTTAAAAATACTTGAAGATTGTTCTCATTCTCATTGGTGTTTTTATAAAGAAAAGTTAACAGGAACTTTTGGAAATGTCTCTTGTTTTTCTTTAATGACTGGTAAAACATTTCCAATTGGAGAAGGCGGGATTCTTCTTACAAATGATAGAGAAATTTATGAAAGAGCAATTATTTTTGGGCATTATGAAAGACATTCAGAAATTACAATCAATTATTTGAAAGAAAATATTGGAGTTCCATGGGGTGGATGCAAATATAGAATGCATCAACTTTCTTCTGCTGTTGGAATTGAATTTATAAAAATTTTCAAAGAAATTTTTGAAGAGATAGATACAGCCATGAATTATTTTTGTGACTTACTTGACACGTTACCTGGAATAAAAACCCATAGGCCCTGTAAAAATTCGGGATTAACAAAGGGAGGTTGGTATTATCCTCTTGCCCATTATAAAAAGGGAGAATTAAACTGTCTTTCAATAACAAGATTCTGTGAGGCATTAAGAGCAGAAGGGGTATCTGTCTATCCAGGATGTAATAACCCACTTCATATGCATCCTGTTTTTCAAAACATTGATATTTATAATGATGGAAAACCGACTATAATAAGAAATTCGGTGAAGGATGTAAGGATAAAAATAGGAGATTTACCTATAAGTGAAAATATAGGTAAAAAAGTTTTCAGTATACCAAGATTTACAAAATTTAATAAGAAAGTAATTGAAAAATATTTTTCTGCCTTTGAAAAAGTGGTAAAAAATCATAAAGAATTATTAAGAGACGACCCGGGAGATCCACCAACAATTGGGAACTGGGGGTTAACTTTTAGGATTTAAAAAAGAAAAATGGAAAAACTTGTAATTGATGGAGGAAAACCAGTGAGAAAAAAGCCATTTCCACAAAGAATCATGTTTGACGAAAGAGAATTTAGAGTGATAACTGAAATGATGGAAAAGGCAACCAAAGAGAATACTGCAAAATATCTTGATAGATATGCAGGTTCACAGGTTGATACTTATGAAAAAGAATTTGCCAAATTTTTTGGTAAAAAATATGCAACTGCTGTAAGTTCAGGGACCGCAGCAATACATTCTGCAATTGCCTCATTAGATTTAGAACCAACTGATAAAATTATAACCACTCCCATAACCGACCCAGGAACAGTTATGCCAATTCTATTTCAAGGACTTATTCCTATTTTTGCAGATGTTGACTTTTGTACATTAAATTTAACTGCAGAAACAATTGAGGAAAAAATAGATGAAAAAACAAAAGCATTAATAGTTGTTCATCTTGCTGGTGTTCCTTGTAATATGGATAAAATTATGAAAGTTGCTAAAAAGTATAATTTAAAAGTAATTGAAGATTGTGCTCAAAGTCATGCTTCAATTTATAAAGGTAAATATGTTGGAACTTTTGGAGATATAGGGTGTTTTAGTTTAATGAGTGGAAAACATATGACAAGTGGAGGACAAGGAGGAATGATAATAACTGATAATGAAGAATATTATTGGAAATGTAAAAGATTTGCGGATAGGGGAAAACCATTTGGAATAGAAAATGCGACTGGTAATGTCTCTCTTGGTTTAAATTATAGGATGACTGAAATAGAAGCAGCGATTGGAAGGATACAGTTGAAGAAGTTGAGAAAAGTTGCAGAAAAAAGATTTAAAATTGTTGAAGAATTAAGAAGAAAATTTAGAAATTTAAAAGCATTTTCTTTATGGAAAAAACCAAAAGATTCAAAACCCAATTATTGGTTTTGTTTTATTAAAGTTGATGAAGAGAAATTAAAATATGATAAATATAAAATTGCCGAAATATTATCTAAGGAAGGTTTACCTGTAGGGGCCCATTATGTCATTCCGATGTATGAAAATCCATTTATAAAAGAAAGAAAAACATTTGGTAGTTCAAAGTATCCCTGGAGTTTTTATGCACATAAAATTGAATATAAGTGTCCTGTGGCAGAAAAAGCACTTAATTCTTATATAACTCTTTATTTTCATGAAAACTGGAAGAAAAAAGAAATAGAGGATACAATAAAAATATTTAAGAAAGTTGAAAAATTCTGTTTAAAGAATTTATAAAATTATTATTTTTAATGTTTTGTAAGACACCTACAAAGTGAAAAAGGAGGACAAAATGCCTAATAGATTAGATTCCCCACAAATTACTGATAATTTTATAGAAAGATGGGCAAAGAGAACAAAACCAGAGTTTGAGTTTAATTGTAGAACAAAAGAAGAGTTTTTTATTTGGAGAGATAAATTAATAAAAAAAATAAAAGAATTGCTTGGCGAATTTCCCCAATCTTCTGATTTAGATCCAGAAAAAATATCTGAAGAAGAAAAAGAAAAATATATAAGAGAAAAGTGGATAATCCAGACAGAAAAGGATTGTTTCATGCCTTTATATATATTAATTCCAAAAGGGGACAAAAAGAAATATCCTGCAATTTTATGTTGTCATGGTCATGGTCCATATGGAAAAGATCCTGTTGCAGGAGTTCATAACAATAGAACTGAAGTAATAAATGAGATTAAAACTCATAATTATAACTATGGTGAACAGATGGCAGAAAATGGTTTTGTTACCATTACACCTGATTGGAGAAGTTTTGGAGAAAGGATTGGATATTATAATATTTTTTATCCTCAGGATATTTGTAATATTCACTTTTTACAACACTTAATACTTGGAAGAACATTATTAGCAGCAAATATTTTTGATGGTATGAGAGCAATTGATTTTTTATTAACAAGAGATTATGTGGATAAAGATAATATTGGATGTATGGGACTTTCTTTTGGTGGCACAATGACAACTTATTTAACTTTACTTGACGAAAGAATTAAAGCAGCAGATATTATATGTTATGCAACAACAACATTACATTATGCTGTTGAAAGACCAAATTTCCGTGGAAGTCAAATAGTTCCTTTTCTCTATAAATATGCAGATGTGGGAGATGTAATTTCTGCTATATGTCCTAAACCCCTTTTAATTGAGTCAGGAGCAAATGATACGTGTTTTTGGATTCATTCTGCTAAAGAAGCGCATAAAAAAATTAAAAAAGCATATGAAATAGTAGGAGCAGATGAGAACTTATGGATTGAAATTTTTGCTGGTGGACATGCTTTTTCTGGAAAATTGGCCTTTAAATTTTTTAACAAATATCTTAAAGAATGAAAAGATATATATTAAACAGATTATTCCAGTTTATACCTTTACTTATAGGTATGACATTTATTTCCTTTCTTATTATTCAACTTTCACCTGGTGATTATTTTACTCAATTAAAAATGAATCCTGAAATATCTCCTGAAACTATTGAGAAAATGAGGAAAGTTTTTGGTCTTGATAAAAATATAGTTGTTCAATATTTTTACTGGCTTAAAAATGTTTTCACATTTAATCTTGGAGTATCGTTTTCTTATCATGTTCCTGTTTCTTATCTTATCAAAATACGACTTAAAAATACGATTTCACTTTCAATTTTTTCAATTTTTTTAACATGGATTATCTCAATTCCATTAGGTATTTATGGTGCCATTAAAAATAAAAGATGGGAGGAAAAAATATTATCTTTTATTGCATACATCGGGATTTCAATCCCTTCTTTTTTTCTTGCTATGCTTTTTATTTTTTTTATTTCAAAAACAGCAATTTTACCTCTTGGAGGAACAACTTCTATTTTTTACAAAGGTGCTACACCATTTGAAAGATTTATTGATTATTTAAAACATTTACTTGTACCAGGGCTTATCCTTACACTTTCAGGTATTGGTTCTTTATATCGTCTTATGAAAAATAATTTTCTTGAAGCAATAAATTCTCCCTATATATTTACTGCTTATGCTAAAGGAATTCCAACATGGAAAATTTATTTTAAACATGCTCTAAGAAATGCTATTAACCCAATGATAACAATTTTTGGATATGAACTTTCTGGAATTTTAAGTGGAGCAGGACTTGTTGAAATTATTACGGGTTGGCCTGGAATGGGAAGATTGGTTCTTGAAGGAGTTCTTTCTTTTGACCTCTATCTTGTTATGGCTTCTTTATTAATAGGAGGCATTTTACTTATTTTGGGCAATTTATTTGCTGATATTTTACTTGCTTTAGTTGATCCAAGAGTGAGGTTTAAATGAATATTTTTGTAAGATTGAGAAAAAGGAATTTTATATCTTACATTTCTCTATATATTATAATCTTTCTTTATTCTTTAGCAATCTTGGCTGATTTTATTTCTCCTTATCCTTATAATAAACAATTTAGAGACACACCCTTATGCCCACCAACAAAAATTAATTTTTTTGATAAAAATGGGAAATTTCATTTAAGACCTTTTGTATATGAGTATAAACTTGTAAATCCTTCTTTAAATAAATACGAAATTGATAGGAATAAAATTTGTCCTATTTATTTTTTTGTAAAAGGAGAAAGAAGAAAAATCCTAGGATTGTTTCCTTCCAGAAGATATTTATTTGGGGTAAAAGAAGGGAAAATTTTCTTATTTGGAACTGATATGCATGGAAGAGATATTTTTTCCAGAGTTTTATATGGAGCAAGAATTTCTCTTTCAATAGGTATAATTGGAGTTTTAATTTCATTTTTTCTTGGATTTTTAATTGGTGGAATCTCAGGTTATTTTGGTGGGAAAATAGATAATGTACTAATGCGTTTAGTTGAAATTTTTATGATGTTCCCCTCTTTTTATTTGATGCTTGCTTTAAGAGCAGTTTTTCCATTAAATCTCTCATCATTTCAGGTATATCTTTTGATAGTTATAATTTTAAGTTTAATCGGATGGGCCGGTCTTGCAAGAATTATAAGAGGAATGGTTTTATCAATAAAGGAAGAGGAATATGTTCTTTCTGCGAAAGCACTTGGGATACCAACATTTAGAATAATTTTTAGACATATTATCCCAAATACTTTTTCATATTCAATAACTGCTATTACTTTATCTATTCCAGGGTATATACTTGGAGAATCAACTCTAAGTTTACTTGGACTTGGGATTCAAGAGCCATATCCAAGTTGGGGAAACATGCTTTCTGTTTGTATAGGTAATTTAAGAATTTTATCAAATGCACCCTGGATGTTAATACCTGGTTTTTTTATATTTTTAACAATTATATGTTTTAATTTTCTTGGAGATGGATTAAGGGATGTTTGTGACCCTAAAAATTGGTAAAAATGGGAAAAATACTTGAAATAAAAAATGTTGTTGTTGGGAATGAAGAAATTAAAATTTTAAGAGATATAAGTTTTGAAGTTGAAGAAAGAGAGATTATTTCTATTGTGGGAGAAAGTGGTTGTGGAAAAAGTATAACTTTAAGAACAATTATAAAATTATTACCTCAAAATTTAAATATTCTTTCAGGTAAAATTTTTTTTGAAGGATTAGAAATTACAAAATTGAAAGAAAAAGAGATGCAAAATATAAGAGGTAAAAAAATAGGGATGATTTTTCAAGAACCCTCATCTTTTCTTAACCCTCTCTTTACTATTGGCAATCAAATAGAAGAAGGTATAAATGAAAAAGTTGAGAAAGATAAAAAAAAGGAAAGAGTTATAAAGATTTTAGAAGAAATGGGACTTTCTTATAATGTTTATTATCAATATCCTCATCAATTAAGTGGTGGGATGCAACAAAGAGCAATGATAGCAATGGCTCTTATAAATAATCCTGTTTTACTCCTTGCTGATGAACCCACAACTGCTCTTGATGTAACTACTGCTTTTGGAATAATAAGCCTACTTAAAAACTTAATTTTAATTCATAATCTCTCAATAATTTTCGTAACACATGATATTTCCCTTGCAAAATATCTCTCAGATAGAATTTTTGTTATGTATGCAGGGATTATTGTTGAAAAAGGGCCTTCCATTGAAGTTTATAATTCTCCTTTACATCCTTATACTCAAAAACTTATAAATTGCCTTCCTGAAAAATATAATAAAGGAGAAAAAATAAAAACAATAGAAGGAGAAGTCCCCTCTTTTAAAAATTTACCACTGGGATGCCCTTTTTCACCAAGATGTGAAATTAAAAATAAAATTTGTGAAAAAAGAATACCACCTGAGATTAAAATTGGAAATAGAATTGTGAGGTGTTTTAAATATGGAAACTTTATGGAAAGTTGAAAATTTGAGAAAAGTTTATGAGATTAAAAGTGAATTTAAAAGAGAAAAAATTGTTGCTTTAAAAGATATCAATCTTGAAATTTATAAAGGAGAAATATTTGGACTTGTTGGAGAAAGTGGTTCAGGTAAGACAACATTTGGAAAAGTTATTATAAAACTTATAGAACCTGATGAGGGGAGAATAATTTATAAAGATACAGATATTACAAATTTACCTGAAAGAATTTTAAGGAAATACCGCAGAAATTTTCAGATTATATTTCAAGACCCTTACAAATCATTAAACCCAAGATTACCTTGTGGAGTAACTGTTATGGAAGGAATTATAGGAAGTAAAAAAGAGAAATTTGAAAAAGCGGTTGAAATTTTAAACATGGTTGGGATAAAAAAAGAAAGATTTTATAATTTCCCTCATCAATTCAGTGGAGGGGAAAGACAACGGATAGCAATTGCAAGAGCATTATCTACTGAACCAGAATTTATTGTTTGTGATGAACCCACTTCAAATCTTGATGTTTCTATTCAAGGACAGATTTTAAATCTTTTTATTGAACTTAAAGAAAAATTTAATCTTACATACCTTTTTATCACACATAATTTAAAAATTATTAGATTTCTTGCTGATAGAGTTGCTATAATGTATAAAGGAGAAATTGTAGAAATAGGAAAAACAGAAAAAATATTTGAGAGCCCAAAGCATTCATATACAGAAAAATTATTAAAAAGCGAAATATAAACCTTTTCTATTTTAAAACTGTCTAAAAATTGATGAGAAAAAGGAAAGTTTTTAACCAATTTTTATTAAAAAATTTAATAATTTGGTTTTTTGTTTTATCTTATAAACTTTATGCAAGAGAAATAATAAAGCCATATGAAATAGAAAATTGGACTATTCCAGAAAGTGAAATTGATAGATATGTTTTTTCTTACCTTAAAAAACTAAATATTAAACCATCTTTTCCATGTTCTGATGAGGTTTTTATTAGAAGAATTTATCTTGATACAATCGGAATTTTACCTCAACCGCAGGAAGTAATTGATTTTATTAATGATAAAAACCCTGATAAAAGAAAGAAAATTATTGATAAACTACTCGAAAAAAAAGAATTTGCAGAATACTGGTCTATGAAATGGGCAGATATATTAAGAATAAAATCAGAATTTCCAATTAATCTCTGGCCAAATGGAGTTCAGGCATACTATATGTGGATACTTAATTCTTTGAAAGATAATAAACCCTATGATAAATTTGTGAGAGAACTTCTTACATCAAGTGGAAGTAATTTTAGAGTCCCACCTGTAAATTTTTACCGAGCTCTTCAAGGGAGAACACCTTCTTCAATTGCTTCTGCTGTTTGTCTAACATTTTTAGGTATTAGATTTGAAAAACTTCCCAAACAAATCCAAGATGGAATGAGCAATTTTTTTTCAAAAATTTCTTATAAAAAGTCACTTGAATGGAAAGAAGAAATCGTTTATGTCAATTTGGAAAATGAAGAAGCATTAGAAGCAACTTTCCCTGATGGAACAAAGGTGAAAATTCAACCTAATAGAGATCCTAGAGAGGTTTTTGCTGATTGGCTTATAAGACCTGAAAACCCATATTTTTCAAAAAATATAGTAAATAGGATATGGAGTTGGATTTTTGGTAGAGGTATAATACATCCCCCAGATGACATAGGACCTCATAATCCTCCAATTATTCCAGAACTTTTAAATTATCTTGAAAAAGAATTAGTAAACTCAAATTATAATTTGAAACATATTTATCGCATTATTTTCAATTCAAGAACATATCAACAATCATTTATTCCTTATGAAAAAAATCTGGAAAATGAAAGATATTTTGCATCTTATCCTGTAAGGAGAATTGAAGCAGAAGTATTATTGGATATTATCAATAATATTTTAGGGAGTGGGAATGAATATGTAAGTCAAATACCGGAACCATTTACATTTATACCATCTGAACAAAGAAATGTTTTGCTTGGAGACGGAAGTATTACAGGGCCTTTTCTTGAACTATTTGGTAGACCACCAAGAGATACTGGTTATGAATCTGAAAGAAGTAATAAAATTACAGAAGAACAGATAAGATACCTTTTAAATTCTTCTGAACTACATAGAAAAATTCAATCTAGTTCTTATATAAAAACACTCATAAGAGAAACAAGGGGTGATAAAAGGAAAATTGTTGAAAATATTTATCTTAAATTACTTTCAAGATATCCAATGGAATTTGAAGTAGAGATTTTATTTAACTATTTTAGTGATACAAATATTCCTTTAAATCAATGTATTGAAGATATAATTTGGGCATTGATAAATAATAAAGAATTTTTGTATAAGCATTAGGGGGGAGTATGAGATATAGAAAAATATTATGGTTTTTTTTAACAATATTTTTGTTATGTTGTAAGAATTCTTTTTCTCAATCAGAAATAAAACCAAAAGCGAAAAGTGTTATTCAGATATGGCTATGGGGAGGCCCTTCTCATCTTGATACTTTTGACCCTAAACCATTTGCTGGTTATGATTATGCAGGACCATTTAAATCAATTGCTACAAATGTTCCTGGGATTGAAATAAATGAACTACTTGTAAATCTTGCGAAATTAGCTGATAAATATTCAATTATAAGAAGTATGACCCATGGAATTAATGCACATGAAACTGCTTCTTATTTAATGCAAACTGGACACTCTTCAGAAGAAAATTTGGTATATCCTGCAATTGGAGCAGTTGTTTCACTTTTTAAAGGATATGATTATGGTTATAAAGGAATTCTTCCTCCTTATATAGTTCTTACTACGTCTCAAGGTAGATTTTCAGAATGTGGATTTCTTGGAGAGAAATATAAACCTTTCATTACAGGTGGAGACCCAAATAGAACACCTTTTGCAGTTGAAGGAATAGTTCTTGAAGGAATAACTGAAACAAGGAAAAATGCAAGAAGACACCTTCTTTATTCAATAGATGTTCTCGGGAAATTGGTTCCATGGATTAAAGAATTTGAGTGGTTTGATTTATGTAGAGAAAAGGCGTATGAAATAATCTCTGGGGAAATATCAAAAGTATTTGATTTAACAACCGAACCAGAGGAAGTTAGAAATATGTATGGGAGAAATACTTTTGGTCAGTCATGTCTTGTAGCCAGGAGGTTAATTGAAAAAGGCGTTGTTTATGTGACTATAAACTATAAGGGTTGGGATACTCACAGCAATCATTTCCAGCAAATGAGACAAAAACTTCCAGAATTTGATATGGGTCTTTCTTCACTCATTAAGGATTTGTCTGAAAGAGGGCTTCTGGATACCACAATAATATGGGTTTCTGGAGAATTTGGTAGAACACCTAAAATTCAATGGGAGCCGCCTTGGAATGGGGGAAGAAATCATTATGGGAAATGTTTTTCAGTTTTAGTTTGTGGAGGTGGATTTAAAGGAGGTTGCATAGTGGGTGCGAGTGATGAGAAGGGAGAAAATGTAGTGGAAAGACCTGTATATCCAAGAGATTTACTTGGAAGTATTTATTATCTTTTAGGTATTGACCCTGAATCAAAATTTCCAGAAAAATTTGGAAAAAATGTTACAATTTTACCTCCAATTGATAAAGGTAATAAAATAGGATTATTGAAGGAGATTATGAATGAATAAACTTATAAAAATATTTTTTGTAATGCTTTTAATAAAAAAATTAATTTGGCCTCAGATGTCTTCTAACCAACCATCAATAGGTTATGTTTACCCATCGGGAGGACAAAGAGGGACTATCGTTGAGTTTATTGTCGGAGGGCAGAATATAAGAGGTGCAAGGGATGTTTATTTTTCAAATAAAAAAATTAAAGTTATAAGTGTTACTCCTATCCCACCTTTAAATCCTCAACAAAAACGGCTGCTAACAAAAAATATAAGAGAGATTGTAGGGAGTTGGTATAGAAAAGATTTTAAAAAACCAGAAATAACTTATGAAATGGAAGGAGTTAAACTGCCCAATCATCCATTACTTAAAGACCTTGAAAATAAAACATTTGATGAAATAAAAAATATAATAGAGATTTTTTTAACACCTTATAGAACTGAACAGATAAAAAGGTCAATTCAGGAAAAAGTATTGGTAAAAGCAGAAATTGCTTCAGATATTGAACCAGGTGTTTATGAGTTAAAAATTCAAACATTCTCTGGATTAACAAATTCATTAAATTTTTATGTAAGTGATGTTAAGGAGGTAAAAGAAAAAGAAAAGATTCCTTTCTTTACCGTATTTGACCCACCTAAAGAAGTTTTTGATACACCCATAATCATAAATGGACAAATTTTTCCAGGAGATATTGACAAATTTTATTTCAATGCAAAAAAAGGACAAAAATTGATAATTGAACTTAAAGGGAGAGATATTATTCCATTTATGGCAGATGCTGTTCCTGGATGGTTTCAAGGAGTTTTAACGTTGTATGATTCAAAAGGGAAAGAAATTGCTTTTGTAGATGACTATTATTTCAATCCTGACCCTGTAATTTTTTTTGAAGTTCCTTATGATGATGAATATATTATTGAAGTTAGAGATGCAATATATCGTGGTAGAGAAGATTTTGTATACCGACTTTTTATAGGAGAGAAACCATTTATTACCTATATATTCCCCCCAGGAGCAGAAAAATATGAAGAGGCGGTTGTTTCTATATATGGATGGAATTTAGATACAAAAATGATTAAACTTAATACAGATCTTGAAGAAGATAAAATTTATAAATTAAATGTTAAACCAAAAGGTCTTGTTTCAAACGATGTTTGCTATATTATTAACGATATACAACAAATAGATGAAAAAGAACCAAATGATATTTTTAAAAATGCCAATTTTATCCTCATCCCTCAAATAGTTAATGGGAAAATTTCAAAAAAAGGAGATGTTGATAATTTTAAATTTAAATGTTCTAAAGGAGATAAAATAGCAATTGAAGTTTATAGTAGGAGATTAGGTTATCCCCTTGATTCTTTAATTTTACTCACAGATTCTAATGGAAAAATATTGGCTAAAAATGACGATTATTTTGATAAAAGTTTTGATATTCTTACACATCATGCTGATTCTTATATATTATTTGAGGTTCCCAAAGATGATGTATATTATTTGAAAATTATAGATGCTCAATCACATGGTGGAGAGGAATATATTTACAGAATAAGGATTGAAAAAGCAAAACCTAACTTTGATCTTTTTGTTTCTCCCTCATCTATAAATATCCCCTTGGGGGCCACAGTCCCTTTTTATATTTATGCTGTGAGAAAGGATGGCTTTGATGGAGAAATAGAAATTTATATAAAAGACCCTCCAGAAGGTTTAACTTTAAATGGTAATAAAATTCCAAAAGGAAAAGATAAAATATGTTTAACAATTACTGCAAACTCATCATTTATTTCCTTCAACAACCCAATCCCAATAAAGATTGAAGGAATTGCAAATATAAATGGCCACAATATAAAAAAAGTTGCTACACCTTGTGATGAAATGATGCAAGCATTTGCTTATTTTCACCTTGTTCCTGTTTCTGAATTACTTGTTTTTGTTAACAGAAGAAGATTTTCTACAGTTCCAATTTTTTTAAATGAAATTAATATTTTAAAAATTCCAATTGGTGGAAAGGTAAAAATTGAAGGGAAAACATCTATAAATCCTGAAAGTGAGAAAATTATATTAGAAGTGAAAGAACCTACTGAAGGTATTTCAATAGAAGATATTAAAATTGAAAATGGAATAATAAGTTTTTTTGTGAAAGTGGATAATAAAGTTAAAAAAGGATTTACTGGGAATCTTATTATTGAAGTTTTTACGGAATATATAAGTGAAAAAGAAAAAAAATCCCAGAGAGTTTCAAAAGGTTTTTTGCCTGCAATAATGTTTGAGATAATATGAAAGGGGTAAAATATGGAAAAAAAAAGATTCGCATTTAAAGAAGTTCCAGTTGAAATAAGGTGTGCTTTATTTAAAGGGAAAGAAGGAATAAATGAGTATCATTTAAGTTTTTCCCCTATAAAAAGAGAGAGTTTTCAAATGCAGTTAAAATGGATATATGAAGCATATATAAAAACCCTTGAAATACTTAATATTGAAGAAGAGACATGTGTTTTTAGAAGATTTTTTTGTAGCGATCTATATAATCAATTAATATACTTAAAAGAGATGGATTTTTCAAATCCTGAAAATAATTCAAATCTTGTAGGTATCTCATTAATATGTCAACCCCCGGGTCCATTTGCAAGAATAAGCATGTGGGCATATCATGTAAAAGACAACAAAAAAAATATTGAAAAAGAAAAAATGGGGAATACCATATCGTTAAAAAGAGATAATCTAATTCATAACTGGACAACAGGTCTATTCAATAATAAATTAGATTCTGTATATGAACAAACAAAGAATATAATTGAGACCTACTTAAATTTACTTAAAGAAAAAAACATGAAACTTTCTGAAAATGTTATAAGAACATGGTTTTTTCTTAAAAATATAGATACCGATTATAAAGATTTTGTAGTTGCAAGAAGAGAAATCTATGCACAAAATGGTTTAACACCAGATACTCATTTTATTGCCAGTACAGGTGTGGGAGGTTCTTATTATGATGTAAAAGCCAAAGTAGTTATGGATGCATACTCTATTTCGGGTCTTTATAAAAAACAGATAAAATTTTTAATGGCTCCTGAATATTTAAGTCCTACCTATATTTATGGGGTAACATTTGAAAGGGGTGTTTCTATTTCTTATTCAGATAGGAAGCATATTATTATTTCAGGTACAGCAAGTATAAATAATAAAGGAGAAATTATGTATGAGAGAGATATAAATCTTCAAACAGAAAGAACCCTTACTAATATTCAAGCATTATTAAAAAATGAAAATGCAAATTTAGATGACATAATGATTTTTGTTGTATATGTCAGAGATCCAATTGACTGGTATTTTGTTGAGAAAAAAATGAAAAGTAGATTTAAAGATACACCAATAATTTTTGCTAATGCTTCTGTTTGTCGTCCTGGGTGGCTTGTTGAAATAGAAGGAATTGCGGTTGTTCCATCTTCAAATTCAGAACTTCCTTCTTTTCTATAATAAAATTTTGACAAACTATAAAAAAGTGATAAATATAAAAACTTACTAAAAAGGGAGGGTTATAGAATGGAGTTTAAAATAAAAAATAATGAGAGTATTTTATATATTGGGGATAGTATAACTGATTGTGGAAGAAGAGACCAGTTCAGACCTATTGGTAATGGTTACGTAAAATTTTTTTCAGATATACTCATTTCAAATATTCCTGATAGAAAAATAAAAGTATTTAATAAAGGTATTAGTGGAAATACTATACTTGACCTTGTAAATAGATGGGAAGACGATGTTATTTATCAAAAAAGTAATTGGTTAAGTATTTTGATAGGAATAAATGATATACAAAAGGTTTTAAGAAAAGAAAATGGATGGACTGAATTTACACCAGAAAATTATAGGAAAAGGTATGATTATATTCTAAAAAGATATTCTAAAAAGAACAATTGAAAAACTTAATTGTAAAATAATTCTTATTGAACCATTTTATATTTCAACTGATAATACTGATAATTTTAGAGGGAAAGTTTTAAAAAAGTTAATTGAATATATTGAAATAGTTGAAGAAATGAGTAGAAAATATGAAACCTACCATTTAAAAATTCACAGAATTTTTCAAGAATATCTTAAATATTTTGAACCAGAAACTTTTGCACCAGAACCAGTTCATCCAAATTCAATAGGACATTTTCTAATCGCTAATGAACTTTTCAAACTACTTTTAGAATAAATTATTAATTTTTTGATGAATTTTTTCTATCTCTTCAATTTTATCTTCATGAATATATCTCATTTTTGTTATCTCTTCTTTTACAGGTGTTTTCAATAATTCTTCAAGTGATTTTCCTTTTTCAAGTGCCTTTAGGGATACTTTGTAAAAGAGAATGATAGATTTAAGCATGAAATACTGTTTCTTTAAAGTTGTGTATGCATCCATTTCATCAAAAGCACTCTGATGTAAAAAGTCCTCTCTTATTGAACGTGCAATTTCAAGAACTAATTTATCATTTTGTGAAAGTGTTTCCATACCAACAAGTCGCACAATTTCAAGTAATTCTGCCTCTTTTTCAAGTAAAGATATTGCTGTGTTTCTAATTTCCATATAGTCATCTGCTATTTTTTCTTTTACAAATTTTTCAATATTTTTTTCATATAATGAATAACTTGTAAGCCAATTAATTGCAGGAAAATGTCTTTGATATGCAAGGCGTTCATCAAGTCCCCAGAATACTTTAACAACTCTTAGAGTCATTTGCACAACAGGGTCTGTTAAATCACCACCGGGAGGACTTACAGCACCGAGTAAAGAAAGAGAACCAATTTTTTCATCCTGTCCAAGACATATAACTTTACCAGCCCTTTCATAAAAAGAAGCCATTCTTGTTCCTAGATAAGCAGGATAACCTTCTTCTCCTGGCATTTCTTCCATTCTCCCTGATATTTCTCGCAATGCCTCAGCCCATCTACTTGTTGAATCAGCCATCAATGAAACAGAGTATCCCATATCTCTGAAATATTCACCAATTGTAACTCCTGTATAAATACTTGCTTCTCTTGCTGCAACAGGCATATTTGAAGTATTTGCAATTAAACATGTTCTTTCCATCAGAGGTCTTCCTGTTTTTGGGTCTTTTAATTTAGGAAATTCTATTAAGACATCCGCCATTTCGTTACCTCTTTCTCCACAGCCAATATAAATAACTATTTCACTATCGGCCCATTTTGCAATTTGATGTAGGACAACTGTTTTCCCAGAACCAAACGGTCCAGGGATGCAAGCAGTTCCTCCTTTTAAAATAGGGAATAAAGTATCAATAATTCTCTGGCCTGTTACAAGAGGTGTATCTGGGTTTAATCTTTTCTTGAATGGTCTTGGTTTTCTTACAGGCCATTTCTGCATTAAATAAATAGGAATTTCCTCTTTTTCTGTCTTTACTTTTCCAATTATCTCTTCAACAGTAAATTCACCTTCTTTTATTTCAATAATTTCACCACTTACTCCATAGGGAACCATAATCTTATGTTTTATCAAAGGTGTTTCTTCAACTATTCCTACTACGTCTCCACTTTCAACAATATCTCCTTTTTTTACATTAGGTTTAAAATACCACCTAATTTCTCTATCAAGTGGAGGAATATCCACGCCTCTTATAATAAAATCTCCTGTTTTTTCTATTTGAGATAAAGGTCTTTGTATTCCATCAAATATGTTTTTAAGAAGGCCAGGCCCAAGTTCAACTTTAAGGGGTTCTCCTGTTCCAAAAACAGGGTCTCCAATTTTAAGCCCTTCTGTTTCTTCATAAACTTGAATTGAGGCAATGTCTCCCTCAAGCCGAATAATTTCACCAATAAGTTTTTCTTCTCCCACTCTAACAACATCAAACATCTTACTTGTTTTCATTCCTTCTGCTTGAACAAGAGGACCTGAAACCTTTATAATTCTTCCTATATCCATCTTTATTCTCCTTTCATACCTGTTGCCTTTTTAATCAATTCATTAATGACTTTAATTCCCTTTTTCTCTCTACTTTTTAAACTCGGAATAACTATCATCTTTTTCATATTAACAAATTTCATAAATTTGTTTTCATCAAAAACATCTTCTGTTATGAATATGCAGATTACCTCATTCATATTTATTTTCTCAAGTATTTCTTCTGTTTCTCTAACTGAATTTGAAAAAAAAGTTTCAACATTATAAGCAGAAAAAAACTCAATACTTATTCTATCTCCAATAAAAACTATTTTATTTTCCATATTTTTTCAACATTATTTTATAAAAAGTCGGGGCGCTCGGATTTGAACCGAGGACCTCTTGGTCCCAAACCAAGCGCGCTTAACCGGACTGCGCTACGCCCCGAATTATTCTATTATACTTTTCTTTTTCAAAAATTTCAATTATAATTTAAAAGGAATCTAAAAATGTAAAGTTTCAATATAAATGATGAAAAAAGTATTAATCACATTATTTATATTATATAGATTTTTGTCTGCAGGAAAAAATCTTATTATTATTTCTCCACATTGGGAGGGAGTTAAAATTGAAATTACAAGAGCTTTTTCTGAGTGGTATGAGAAAAACTTTAAGGAAAAGGTTAAAATTGAATGGATAGACCAAGGTGGAACTTCAGATGATTTAAAATATGTAGAATCACTTTTTAAAAAAAATCCTAAAGGTATTGGAATTGACTTATTTTTTGGTGGTGGATTAAGTCCTTATTTAAAACTGAAAGAAGAGGGTTTTCTTGAAAAGTATAAATTACCACAAAATATACTAAAGAAAATTCCCAAAACATGTGCTGGTGTTCCTAATTATGATAATGAATTTTATTGGTATGGAGTAGTTCTTTCTGGTTTTGGAATTTTGTATAATAAAAAAGCACTTAAATTTTTAAAGTTACCTTTTCCAAACACATGGAAAGACCTGGGAGAAATACGCTATTTTTCTCTTGTGGGAGCAGCAGACCCAAGACATAGTGGGAGTATGCATATGATGTATGAAATAATTTTGCAAACATATGGATGGGAAGAAGGTTGGAAGACTATTCTTTCTCTTGCTGGAAATACAAAAAATTTTTCAATAAGTGCTTCTGAAGTTGCGAGAGAAACATCAACTGGAGAAGTAGTAGTATCTTTATGTATAGATTCTTACGCACTTGCTCAAATTGAAGTAAATGGGAAAGAAAATATGGGATTTATTTTACCTGAAAACCAAACAGTTATAAATCCTGATTGCATTGGTATTTTAAAGGGTGCACCCAATATTGAAATAGCAAAAAGATTTATTGAATTTCTTTTTACATATGAGACACAACTTTTATGGATACAAAAAAAAGGAAAAAAAGGAGGACCTATTGAATATTCACTTAATAGATTTCCTATTATCCTTGATGTTTATTCAG
>JAOAEP010000073.1 GCA_026416755.1 bacterium
AGGTTTTTCTATTTCTTTATCTTTTAATCTGAATTCACAAAATGGTTTAGTCCTAGTTATTTCAATTTCACCTATATGTTCATTAATCTTTATTTCAATTTTTTTCTCATTTATTATATTTATCTTGCCATTTAAAATTTCGAAATTTCTTTTTTTTAGAAATTCGAGGATAAATTTAGAGATTATTTCAGGGTCTATCTTTCTATATATTTTATCTCCGATTATTATATATTCTTTTTTCCCTTCATTAAAATTCAAAATTTTTTCAATTTTAACTGGATAAACTTTAACAGTAATTTCTTCATTCCTATTTATTGTTGCTTTATATTCTCTATTAAAAAGATCAAAATATCTGAAATTTTCTCTAAAAGGATTCCAACTCCAAGTCAGTTC
The DNA here is from genome assembly GCA_026416755.1 of bacterium. Taxonomy (GTDB): domain Bacteria; phylum Ratteibacteria; class UBA8468; order B48-G9; family JAFGKM01; genus JAMWDI01. The sequence goes on from JAOAEP010000073.1 coordinate 394, forward strand.
TTTTATTATTTTAGTATTATTCAATTTTCCTATAGTTTCTATTGCTTTTTCAATTTTCTCAATTTTTTTTCTCATATTTTTAATTTTTCTTTTTATTTGAAAATTGTCAAGTCAAAAAATATTGACATTTTTTTTAAAAAATATATATTTTAAAAAAAATTCCTAAGGAATTTTATATGATAAGAGTTAAATGTGCAGTAATTGGAACAGGTATCTTTGGTGAAGTACATGTGCATACATATAAGAAATATGAGAAAGCAGAACTTGTTAAAATATGTGATATAAATGAAAAGAGGGCGAAGGAAATAAGTGAAAAATATGAAGTAGAATATACAACTGATTATAAAGAAATAGCGAATGATAATGAGATAGAAGCAGTTTCTGTTTGTACTCCTGATTTTGCTCATAAAGAAATAGTTTGCGAAATGTTAAAAAATGGTAAAAATGTTCTTGTTGAAAAACCAATGGCAACAAGTGTTGAAGATGCAGAAAGTATGGTAGAAGAAGCAAAAAAATCTAATAAAATCCTTATGACAGATTTTCATAATAGATTTAATCCGTATTTTGTGAATATAAAAGAAAGTTTTGATAAAGGAGAAGTGGGTGATATCTCATTTATTTATACAAGATTAAGTGATAGAATAGATGTGCCTTTAAAATGGTTTTCATGGTCAGAGAAATCAGGGCCTCATTGGTTTTTACTTCCTCATTTAGTTGACCTTGTGTGTTGGTTTGCAAATTCATTACCTAAAAAAATCTTTGCAATAGGGAAAAAAGGTGTTTTGTCTAATTGGGGAATTAATACATATGATACAGTTTCTGCAATTTTAGATTTTGAGAGTTTTTATGCTACAATTGAGACATCTTGGATTATTCCTGAAAGTTGGCCTTGTATTGTTGATTTTTATTTTAAACTTGAAGGTAGTAAAGGTAGATTGATTGTGGATATGAATGAACAGGTTAACAAAATTTCTTCAGATATAAAAAAAGGTATATTTTTTCCAATGATAATTGGCTATTTTCCTATTTATAACAAACCATTTGGATTTGCTACTTTACCGATACAACATTTTATTGATTGTATTTATGAAAATAAAAAACCTTTGATTACTATTGAAGATGGTCTTAATAATGTTAAAATAATAGAGAAAATTGTCAGTTCAATTGAAAAAGGAGAGATTGTTAAGTTTATTTGAAAGGAGGGAAAATGAAACTTGGAATTGTTACATATATGATTGCTGCAGAATGGGATTTAGATACGATTATAAAAAAATGTGAAGAACTTGGATATGAAGGAGTTGAACTAAGAACGCAACATAAACATAATGTAGAAGCAAATTTAACCAAAAGTCAGAGAGAAATAGTTAGAAAAAAATTTGAAAATTCCTCTGTTAAACTTGTTGGACTTGGAACAATTTTTGAATATCACAGTCCAGATAAAGAAATTTTAAAGAAAAACATAGAAGGGACAAAGGAATATGTGATACTTGCAAAAGATGTAGGAGCAGAAGGAGTGAAGGTAAGGCCGAATGCTTTTCCAGAAGGAGTTTCTAAAGAAAAAACAATAGAGCAAATAGGGAAATCGTTAAGAGAGGTTTCTTCTTTTGCTTATGATTATGGGATAAAAATAAGGCTTGAAGTGCATGGACACCAAACTTCAAATCCTATATTTATAAAACAAATGATAGATATAGCAGACCATCCAAATTGTTATGTATGTTGGAATTCAAATATGACCGATTTAGATGAAAATGGTTCTATTGAGAAAAACTTTAATTTACTGAAAGATAAAATTGATATTGTGCATATAAATGAACTTTGTAATGAGTATCCGTGGATTTCATTATTCAAACTACTTAAAGGAATAAACTTTAGAAATTTTTGTCTTGCTGAGGTATTGGCAAATCCAGAGCCAGAAAGATTTTTAAGATACTATAAAGCACTTTATGAAGCATATATCAGATTATCATAATTTAGCGGGGGAAATATTCTCAAACCTAAAAAGTGCTTTTTATATAAAACTTATAATTTGAAAATTATTTTCTGATTGGTTATAATATTTCAAAAACAAGGAGGGTAAGATGAAATTAGGGGTATTTATAGTAGTTTTTGGAGGCAAAACATTGGATGAAGCGCTTGATAAGATAAAAGAATTAGGGCTAGATGCTGTAGAAATAGGAACGGGTAATTATCCAGGAGATGCTTTTTGTAAAGTTGAGCAATTACTTCAAGATGAAAATAAACTTAAGGAATTTAAAAAAGCAATAGAAAAAAGAGGTCTTGAAATTTCTGCTTTATCTTGTCATGGAAATCCTCTTCATCCAGACAAAAATATTTCTGAAGTTCATAGACAAGTTCAAAGGAATACAATTTTACTTGCTGAAAAACTAGGTATACCAAGAATAATTACATTTTCAGGTTGTCCAGGAGATAGTGAAAATGCAAAATATCCTAATTGGGTTACTTGTCCTTGGCCACCTGATTTTTCAGATATTTTAAAATGGCAATGGGAAAAAGTTGTAATCCCTTATTGGAAAGAAGAAGTAGAGTTTGCAAGAAAGCATAATGTTAAAGAAATATGTTTAGAAATGCATCCTGGTTTTGTTGTGTATAACCCGGAAACCCTTTTAAAATTAAGAGAGGCTTGTGGAGAAGAAATTGGAGCAAATTTTGACCCAAGTCATCTCTTTTGGCAAGGGATAGACCCTATTGCTGCTGTGAAAAAATTAAAGGGTGCAATATATCATGTTCATGCAAAAGATACTAAAATAAATCCATATACTTCAAGTATAAATGGAGTTCTTGATACTAAAACATATCTTGATGAAGAAAATAGGAGTTGGATATTTAGAACAGTTGGTTATGGACATGGATATGAATTTTGGAATGATTTTGTTTCTGCATTAAGAATGGCTGGATATGATGGGGTTTTGAGTATAGAACATGAAGATAGTTTAATGAGTGGAGAAGAAGGACTTAAAAAAGCAATTGAATTTTTGAAAAATGTATTAATAAGAGAACCAAAACCAAAGGTATGGTGGACATAAATTTAATTTTTCAGGAGATTTAAATATTCTTTAGCAATTAAAAGGTCAACAAAAGCATCTTTTGCATCAGAAGGTGGTTTTATTTTTCCATTAATTGCATTTATAAAATTTAGTGCTTGTTGATACATTGCTGAAATATGAGGAAACTGTGGAATGAAAGTTAAAGGTGAGGGTTTATCTTTATAAATTTTGACCTTACCTGCTTTATTTGAAACAAGTGGTGCAGGAAGAGAAAGTTCAATATAACCATATTCAAAAGAAATAAAAACTTTTTCTTCCCATGAAATGGAAGTTTTATAAGGGGCCATTTCTATTATTCCAGGTATACCTGAATAACTTTCTACAACCATTAAAACCTTAGTTTTATCAGCAAATTTTACTTTAAAATTCTCCCCGAGCAAAAATCTCATAAGATTTATCTGATGAATGTAATAATTGACAAAATCAATATATTCCTTAAATTCATTTTCATTCATATTTTTTGGTCTCGGATCAAATTTAATATTATCAGGTAGTGTTTCATCTGTCTTTATTAACTCATTAAATCCTCCTGCTATCCAGTCCCCTGGAGGCATTGTAATTCTTATGTATTTTAATTTCCCTATTTCGCCACTTTTTTTAAATTCTTCAATCTTTTCCTTTACATAAGTAGTTGCAAGGTCACTTCTTTTATGATATCCAACCATTATCCATGTTTTTGCTTTTTCAATAATCTCTAAGATTTTTTCTCCTATTTCAACTGAACTTGCAAGAGGCTTTTCTATGAAAACAGGTTTTTTTGCTTTTAAAATATCTTTTAAAATAACATAGTGTCTTGTAAATGGTTGTGATGCTACTATTCCATCAAAGTCCTCTTTTTCTATTAATTTATCAAAGTTATTATATATTTTTTTAATTCCATATCTTTCTGCTACTTTTTCTGCAAGTTTCTTTCTTATTTCACATATTGCAATAACCTCACAATCAGGAATAATAACATAGTTTTTTAAATGTGCACATTGACCCATAGAACCAACACCAACAAATACAATTTTAACTTTTTTATTTTCCATTTCTCTTAATTTTACTTTTAATTTGTTTTCTTGTAAAATTATAAATTATGAAAAATTCGTTTCAAGATGTATGGAGGAAAATAGAGGATTTTTGGATAAAGAAAGGTTGTTTACTCTGGCATCCATATAATATTGAAGTTGGTGCTGGAACTTTAAATCCTGCCACATTTTTTGGTATAATAGGAAATAAAAAATGGAATGTTATATATATTGAACCTTCTGTAAGACCTGCAGATGGAAGATATGGTGAAAATCCGGTTAGATTATATTTACATCATCAAATCCAAGTGATTATGAAACCTCCTCCTTTGAATATTCAGAAAATTTATCTTGATAGTTTAGAATATATTGGTATACGTGTAAAAGAACATGATATAAGGTTTATTGAAGATAATTGGGAAGCACCTACACTTGGAGCATGGGGAGTTGGTTGGGAAGTTTGGTTAGATGGACTTGAAATTACGCAATTTACATATATGCAGCAGGCAGGTGGAATAGACCTAATTCCTCCCGCAGTTGAAATTACTTATGGACTTGATAGGATTGTTAATTTTTTACAAAATGAAAAAAATGTTTTCAATCTTTATTGGAATAAAGAAGTAAAATATGGGGATATACATAAAGAGAGGGAAAAGGAATATTCAATTTATGCTTTTGAAATGGCAGATACAGGACTTTTATTTGAGTTATTTAATATGTTTGAAAAAGAAGCAGAAAATATACTAAATAAAGGACTTATATACCCTTCTTATGACTATATTTTAAAACTTTCACACATTTTTAATTTACTTGATTCAAGAAAAGCAATAAGTGTAAGTGAAAGAGTTAGATATATTCAAAGGGTTAGAAAACTTGCAAATAAATGTGCTTCTCTTTACCTTGAAAAAGGCAAAGGTATAATATAAAATTATTAAGGAAGATAATAAAGCCGGGATGGTGGAATTGGCAGACACGTACGTTTGAGGGGCGTATGGCATTTGCCGTGGGGGTTCGAGTCCCCCTCCCGGCACTTGAAAAATAAAGGAGAAATTGAAAACTTAATTAAGGAGAGGAAAAAATAGACCCACGGCAAAAGGGGTTATAGGGGAAAGAAATGTCCCCTATGCCTTTTGTTTTGGGAAATTTAAGAAGGAGGAAACTTTTTATTTTGAGATTAGCGGTAGGGTTTAGTTTCCCTGCCGGCAAAAGAGAGATTTAAAATATTTATAAAAAATGGAAGATTTTAGAAAGAAGATAAGGAAGATGTTGTTGTATGAAGGGAATTTTGATTGGGAAAAAGAGGGTGTTTTTAATCCCGGTGTTATAATTGAGGATAACCAAATTCATATTATTTATAGAGCAATAAGATGTGAAAATTATTCAAGGCTTGGATATTTAAAGTTGAAGATGGAGAAAGAAATTGAGAAATATGAATATCCTATTATATCTCCATCTGAAGTTTATGAAAAACAAGGAGTTGA
>JAOAEP010000075.1 GCA_026416755.1 bacterium
TATATATATGGTTCAATGAAGATAGAAGGTGGATGGAGAAGGAATACAGAGAGGTTAAATGTTCCTGAAAGTGATAAGATATGGTATATTGATTTAAAAGAGGACTTTGTTCCAAGAGCTGTATGGCTGGTAGAAGGAAATAAAATAACAAGGATACCAATAGCAAGACAACCAAACTGGGTAGAAGATGACCCTGATGATGTTATAAAAAACTGGTGGGACTGGAAGAGAGTTTCTGTAAAACAGGAAGGTGGTAAGATAATAACTGGTTTTGACCCTGTAAACTTAAATTCATCTGACCCGGATTTTTATAAAAATGCAATTATATGGTTTCAAGGAAGTTCAGTGATTGGAACTCCATCTCCTTCAAGAATAATAGAATATAATCCTGCAAATGGTTCAATAACTTTTCCCGGGATATGGTTTAATCCTCCAATAAAGGGGAATAAATATTTTGTTGAAAATAAATTGAATTTTCTTGATTCTCCGGGTGAATATTTTTATGATGAAACAAAAAAGAAATTATATATAAGATTACCGAATGATGAAGACCCAAACACAAAAACAATTGAAATTGCAAAAGATTTTTCAGTTATAGAGATAATAAATAAATCAAATATCGTAATTTCTGGACTTAATTTTAGATTTGTGAATTTAAACAACCCTCTTTATAGATGGATAGATGGAAGAGATATTTATGTTGCAGCAGTGAGAATAATCGGGACATGTAGAAATATAAAAGTTAAAAATTGTAAATTTGAATATGTGCCTAAAAGTGTAAGAGTTTATGCAAAAGAACCAAATGATATAATAGAAAAAATTGAGATTACAGACAATGAAGTTTATCATACAGACCAAGGTGGTATAGAAATAAAAGATGGACAAAACTGGGGACAAACAATTCCACCATTTGGAAGAATAAAAGAAGTAAAAATTTTAAGAAATAAATTTTTTAGTATTGGAACAAGACCGATAAGAGGAGAATCGCCTTTTACAATAGATGTTCATTGTGGAGAGATTGTGGAAATAGCAGGAAATATTCTTGAAAAAAATTATGGGGGAGGAATAAATGTATTTGTAGGGAAACATCACGATTTAAGGGATTGTCCTTTGATAAAAATATTTATTCATCACAATAAAGTTAAAGATTGTCTTTTACATACAAATGATTATGGAGGGATAGAAATCTGGCAAGGAGGACCTGCTTTTGTTTATAATAACATAGTTATAAATCCACTTGGACCACATCATGGAGATTATCTTTGGACAATTGAAACAAAAAGAGAAGTAAATTATACAACGGGAAATTTTGGATTTGCCTATTATGCAGATGGCCAATATAAAGGATATTTTTTTAATAATATTGCCATAGGAAAAAACAATGAACTTGGAAATGCTAAATGTAATGCCTGTGCTTATATGGAAGTGGGCGGTTTTTTGCATGCTTACTTTAACAATTTTGCTTATAAATTTGGGGCTGCTTTCAGAAAACAACCATCTTTAAATGGAGTTCAGAGGGCATGGTATCTTGGGAATTATCTTTGTGATATAAGTGATATTTATTTTGACCATTATGCATGGAAAGCATCCGATGTACCTGATTATTATGAAACAATTGGATATGTGGAAAATACTTTTACTGGAAGGTCAAGAAAATTTGGAGTATTTGATAAGGAACAAAAAATATGTTTAAATCTGGAAGAATTTTCAGAGAATTTAAAGAAAAAAAATGTTTTAAAATATGCCACAGGAAAGGTCAAAGAAAATTTAAAGGAATTTGAAGGAATAATAAAAGATTATGTAAATAACATAAGAATTAAGTTTTTTGTTCCATATCCATTGTATAAGGTAGTAGGGGAATGGAATTTTTATAAAAACAGTAATAATCCGACATTTATTTTTGGAGAGAACCTTTATTTCAGTGATGAGTACATGGATAGAACTATGTATCATTTAGTACCTTGGAATAATTTAAGAGGCATGTATATAAG
>JAOAEP010000081.1 GCA_026416755.1 bacterium
TCTTGTGAGAGAAAACTTGAGGAAAAAATATAGAGAGAAATATCTTTTAGATAAACTTAAGAAAATAAAAGCACAAAACTTAAATATTGAAAATGCGTTTGAAAATAATGAAATAAAGAGAAAAATTAAGTTGGCACTTGAGAAACTTTCTCCTATGCAAAGAAAAGTAATTGAATTAAAATTTTTTGATGGGTTGAAAATAAAAGAAATATCTGAAATAACAAATTGTAAAGAAGGAACAGTCAAAGTGCATATTTTTAGGGGAGTTCATTTTTTAAAGGAGAAACTAAAAAATGAACTGTAATAAACTTGCAAAGTTTGTAATTCTGTATTTGGAGAAAAAGGTTAATAAGAAATATAAAAAAGAAATTGAAGAACATTTAAAGAATTGTATGAGATGTAGAGAATACTTGTTTTTTGTTAAAGAACTTTTGAATAAGAAACTCACAGAAAATAAAAATAACTGGGAAGAATTAAAGGAAAAAATATTAAATAAAATTAATAACTATATTCAAAAATTGGATATAAGGAAAATTAGACTTAAAAAAGGACTGATAAGTATTTTATTTGTCTTTTCTTTTGTTTCTGTTTATTTTACAAAAATTCAGATAAAAAATCATATCACTAAATACTTTCATCTTTACAAAGATTATGAAATAATTCAAAACCTTGACCAGTTAAAAGAGTTAATTGATTATGAAGAGGAAGAATATATTAAAAATGAATAAGCATAGAATTTTGGATATTTTTATAATTTTGTCTTTCTGTGTGCTTGGAGTATCTCTTTATAAATCCATAGAAGTTAAGAAAAGACATAATTTAGAATTTTATTTATTGCCAGTTGAAAAAGAAATAATAGAATCAAATGAAATATTTGAAGAAAATATAAAAAAATTCTATTCAGTTTTTAATGAAGAAAAAAAAGAAATTTTGAAGAATTATTATAAATTCTTAAAACTTAACAATGAAGAAAAAGCGTTATTACTGAAAAATTATACTAAATTTTTGAACTTTGATCCTAATACAAGAGAAAACTTAAGGAAAATTTATAAAGAAATTTTTTCTGAATAATATGTAAACTTTATTTAACTTTTATTCATCTATAATTTAAAAGGAGTGCCACCAAATAAATAAGAAAGGAGGTGAGAGAATATGAAAAGATTAATAACAATTCTGACCTGTTTAATGTTTATTCTTTCCTGCGGGTTAGTGTTTTCAGCCAATGAAAAACCAAAAACATCAACTCAACCAGCAACACCTGCTAATCCTGCGACTCCAGCAAAATCAGCTACTCCTGCAGAACCAGCAAAACCGGAAGTAAAGATTCAGAAAGTAGTAGGTGAAATTACTAACATTGATACAACTGCCAATACAATAAAAATTAAAAAAGAAGATGGAAGTGAGATTACTTTGAAAGCAACAACATCTAAGATGCAAGAAGAAATAAAGAAATTACAAGCAGGGAAGAAGGTTTTTGCCCTTTACAAAGAAACTAAGGCAGGAGAATTAGTCCTTGTAAAAATTTCTGAAGAAAAACCAAAAGAGGAAAAGGTAAAAAAAGAAGAAAAACCTAAAACAGAAAAGAAATAAAATTTTTACTTTATTATTCTGATTTTCTGGTGGCACTCCTTTTATTTTTTTCATTCTAAATACTTAAATTTTTCTATCCTACCTATAAGGTGTCCCAAAAAGGAAATAATGACTAAACTAATTTTAATAAAAATTTGTCAAAATAAATGAAATGAGAGAAATAAGAGTTTTGATTTTTATAGCCTTTTTATCTACTATAAATTGGCTTTTTGGGCAATTCCCATTTATAGAGGAAAAAATTGAAAAAGCATTTGAATATCATAAAAACCGAAATGGTGAATGTTTAATAATTATGTATGATGGAAACATAATTTTTGAAAGATATTCTAGAAATGAAGATTTTGACAGATTACATTTTCTTGCAAGTGGGAGTAAAAGTTTTGTAGGAGTTATTGGTGTTGCTGCAGTTGAGGATGGGATTATTAATCTTGATGATAAAGTGTGTGGAATTATAGAGGATTGGAAAAAAGACCCTTTAAAATCTCAAATTACTTATCGGCATTTACTAAATTTGACCTGTGGATTGAAACCACAACCGATGATAAGAAATCTTGAAAAGTTAACATGGAAAGACCTTTTATCTATTCAAGCAAAAGAAATACCTGGTGAAAAATTTGAATATAGTGGTGTTCCTCATAATATATTTGCATATTGTTTACAATTAAAATTAAAAAATGAGACATTTGAAAGTTATCTTAAAAGACGTATTTTAGACCCTCTTAATATAAAACTTGACTGGAAAATGAGATTTAAAGATGGAAATCCTCAAGTAGCAGGTGGTGCATATATGACAGGACGTGATTGGGCTAAATTTGGTGAATTTATACGACTCAAAGGGACTATAAATGGGAAGAAAATAATTGATAGTAAGTTATTATCTGAATGTTTTAAGGGCAGTGAAGCAAATCCTTTCTATGGTTTGACATGGTGGTTAAAAGGTAATCAGGAAAAAGTAAATAATTTTACAAGTTTAATTATGGATACAATGGGTTGGAAAGATTTAATAAATTCAAAATTTATTCCGAATGATTTAATATTTGCAGCAGGTGCAGGAGGTCAAAGATTATATGTTATTCCTTCTCTTAAACTTACCATAGTTCGTCTTGGAAAATTATCTCCTTCTGGAAGATTTTCTGATTTTGATTTTCTTAAGATTTTATTTTTTTGATTGATAAGAAAGAATTTTTAACATTACCATTAGAATAAGAACAACAAAATAGTTATAT
>JAOAEP010000054.1 GCA_026416755.1 bacterium
TAAATAATTCTCAACTACCTCTATAATTCTTTTCATTTCCCTTACTGCAAAAATAGGATATTTCCCAATGGATGTTTCAGATGATAACAATAAATAATCTGCCCCTTGAAAAACTGCTACTGCCACATCATTTACTTCTGCTCTTGTTGGAAATGGATTTTCTACCATTGAATCAAGCATCTGTGTAGCAACTATATCAACCTTTTTTGCCTTGCTACACTTTTCTATTATTTCTTTTTGTATAAGTGGAACAAGGGCTCTTTCAACACTCACACCAAGGTCTCCTCTTGCGACCATTATACCATCACTTACTTCTATTATTTCATCTATATTCTTATATCCAAAATAATCTTCAATTTTAGCAATTATAAAATATTTTTTTGATGGATTATAATTTAATAGAAAATTTCTGAGGTTAATTACATCTTCTCCTTTTCTAACAAATGACTGAGCAAAATATTCTATACCTATTGATAAAGCAAAACTAACATCTTTATAGTCCTGTTCTGTTAATCCTGGTAAAGGTATCGTTTTATTTAAAATTGTCACACCCTTTCTTGAAGAAAGTATTCCTCCCATTATTACTTTACATATTATTTCTTTACCTTTTACCTTTTCAACTTTAAGTTCAATTTTCCCATCATCAAGAAATATTCTATCTTCTTTATTTAAATAATTATGTAACTCTTCAAAATCTACATATACTTTATTTTCACTTGATGTTGTTTCTTCTGTAGTTAATATAAATTTTTGACCAGTTTTTAGGTATATTTTGTTATTTTTAACATGCCCTATTCTTACTTTAGGTCCTTGCAAATCAGCAAGAATTGGAATACTTTTTGAAATTTTTCTTATCTTTTCTACTTTATTTTTAAATTCTTTATGACTTGCATGAGAGAAATTAATTCTTGCAATTGCCATACCCTCTTCAATAAGTTTTTCTAATATATCCTTGCTTTCAGAGGCAGGTCCTATAGTACATATAATTTTTGTTCCCATTTTTATTTCTTTATAATTTTACCCTTTTTAACAAACTCCTTCAATTTCCAACAACATTTCATAACCCCTTGATACTCAGCCCCTTGTTAACTTCGTAAGTTGTATTTGACATTTAGGGGGGCATAATTATAATGAAAGTGAGATGAAAAGGCTAAAAATTTCTGTTATTTTTACATCTTTACTTTTTTCTTATCCAATTTTTTCAAGTATGGCAATTATTGAGTCATTTGAATATAAAAATCTTTCAGAAGTTCAGAAAAATTGGTTCCCTCAAGGAAAAAGTAAGCCAGTAGAGTTAAAAAAAGAAAATGGAAAAAATATAACAAAGTTTATTTTAAATTTTTCACAAGTTGATGATAGATGTTACTGGGATAAGAATATTTTATTGGATTTAAGTAGTTTTGAAAAGTTTATAATTGAAACAAAATCAGAAACTCCTTCTATACCAATAAACTGCACAATTTATTTTGAAAGTCCAGGTGGATGGTTTTCCTGCTGGTTTTCTATAGATAAAGATACTTGGCAGAAAATTATTGTTCCAAAAGCAAAGTTTAAAATAGAAGGAAATCCTTCTGGTTGGGATAATATAAAAAAAATTCGGCTTTCTTTCTGGAAAACAGGTATTGTTGATGTAAAGGAAGGGAGTGTTTATTTTAAAAGTTTAAAAGGACTTATCCCTAATTCTAAAATAGGGATTGTTTTCTGTGATACTGCAATTAAAAATGAAAAAGTCAGAAGTGATGTAATAAACAGATATTATTCAGATATTGCAAGTATTTTTGATAAATTTGAAATTGACTATAAAACAATAAATCAAAGTGAAATAGAAAAAAAAGAAATTGAAAGTAAATTTAAAATTTTAATTTTCCCGTATAATCCACTTATAACAGAAGAAGAAACAGAAAAGATAAAAAGATTTGTTGAAAAGGGAGGTAAAATTTTTGTTTTTTATTCCGCAAGTTCAGAAATTTATAAAATTTTAGGGATTGAAAATGCTATTTATAAAAAAGAAAGTTATCCAGGAGAATTTGATACTGTGGAATTTGATACAAAAATAATTGATGGGCTTCCTTTAAAAATGAAACAGTTATCATGGAATATTATGTGTCCTGAAAAAATAAATGATAATTCAAAAATTGCTGGATACTGGATTAACTCTGAAGGGAAATTAACAGAAATTCCTGCCTGTATTATTTCTGAAAATGGTTTTTATTTCTCTCATGTTTTGCTTAATAAAGAGGATGGAGAAAAATTGTTAATTTCTTTGATTTTACATTTTTTACCAGAGGAAAGAGAGAAAATTTTTGATTTGATTATTAAAAATACTGGCAAACTTTCTGACTTTGAAAATATAGAAGAAGTTAAAAAATTTATTCAACAAAAAATGGCTAATTTATCTTCTCAAAAGAGGAAAGAAATAAATCATTTTTTAAGCCAAGCAATGGGAAATTATAGAAAATTCAAAATTAACTATAAAAAATTTTCTATAAGAGAGTTCTTTAACCAGAAAAATGAAATTGAAGAAAATTTAAAACACGCATATTTTAGAACCTTTAAAGGGAAAGAAAAGGAATTTAGAGCTGTGTGGTGTCATTATCCATTTGGGATTAAAGGATTCTCATGGGAAGAAATTATTAAGAAACTTAAAGAGAATAATTTTAATGCTATATTCCCAAACATGTTAAGAGCAGGAATTGCTTATTATAATAGTGAAATTTTACCTATTTCAGAAGAAATTAAAATAAAAGGGGACCAAATTTTAGAATGTCTTTCTGCATGTAAAAAATATGGAATTGAATGTCATATATGGAAGGTAAACTGGAATCTTTCTTATGCACCCTTTGAGTTTATTGAAAAATTGAGAAAAGAAAATAGATTACAAAAAGATAAATTTGGTAAAGAAGTATTATGGTTATGCCCATCAAA
>JAOAEP010000126.1 GCA_026416755.1 bacterium
AAAAATGGTATAAATGTATTTTGTGAAAAACCACCCGCTTTAAATGCAAAAGAAACAGAAAAAATGGTAAAAACAGCAAAAGATGCAAAAAAAATTTTAATGTTTGACTTTAATAATAGAGCAAGACCAGAAGCACAAGCACTTATGAAATATATTAAAAATGGAGATGTAGGGAGAATAAATTCAGCACAGGCATTATGGATTAGAAGATGTGGAATTCCTGGTTTTGGTGGTTGGTTTACCCAAAAAGCTCTTTCTGGTGGTGGGCCTGTTATTGACCTACTTCATATGATAGACCTTGCTTTATATTTCATGGAATTTCCAGAGCCAGATTATGTTTTAGCAAAGACATTTACAGATTTTTCAGGAAATCCTGATTTTAAAGGACCTTGGGGTATACCAGATGTTGAAGGTGGAATAATGGATGTTGAAACAAGTTCTCATGCATTTATTACATTTAAAACAGGACAAGTTTTATTTGCTAGAAATAGTTGGGCAGAAATGAATAAGAGAGAAGAAGTTAGTGTTACTTTTCAGGGAACAAAAGCGGGTGGTATGATAAGACGACTTTTTGGAAGAGATGGGATAGATGATACTGCAATTGATGATTGTGAACTTTATACTATGGAAAATGGAAAACCAGTAAATAGGAAAATAATAGTTGAACCAGACCCAAAGATGGGAAGAGAAAGAGCAGTAATAAATTTTGTCAAAGTAATAAAAAAAGAAGAAGAACCATTTTCAAAGCCAGACCAAGCAATAATTTTAATGAAGATAATTGATGCGATATATAAATCATCAGAAGAAAAAAAACCGATTAAAATTGACTAAACCAAATTTCTCCAAATTCGTCAAATTTTAAATATGAAAAAAATACTTTTTGTTTCAATATTTATTATTGTTTTTACTTCTTGTTCTCCCAAATATTACGAGAGGGAGATTGATAAAGAAATTTATAAAATAATCCAGAAAAATAGAGAAATAGCCAAAGAAAGTAAAATGCCTATTAAATTTTCAGAAGAGACAAATAAAGAAACAATTATTTTTTCATTAAAAGATGCTTTAATTTTTGCCTCAAATAAAAACAGAGAATATCAAATGACAAAAGAAAATGTATATCTTTCAGTTTTAGATTTAATCTATCAGAGATATTTATTTAATCCACATTTAACCTTAACTGGAGATATAAACTGGAATGTAGATTCTCAGAATAAAATTACTTCAAATTTAAAAGTAAATCTTATTCAAGCACTTTCAACAGCGGGTGAAATATCAATTAATATAGGAGAAGCAATTGTGAAATATTTAACAGGAGATAAAGAAAAAACATTTCAATCAATTGTGTCTTTAAATTTATTTCAACCACTTTTTAAAGGCGCTGGGAGAAAAGTAGCACTTGAAAATTTAATTCAAAGTGAAAGGAATCTGATATATCAAATAAGAGATTTTTTAAGATATCAGAAAAATTTCTCTATAGAAATAACAAGGGATTATTTGAACCTTTTTCTCTATAAAAAAAGAATGGAAAATTATTATACAAACTATTTGAATTTAAAACAAACTCGAGAAAGAATAGAAATGTTATCAGAAGCAGGAAGAATTGCCTCTTTTCAAGTTGACCAAGCAAGACAAAATGAGTATACTGCATATCAAAGATGGATAGATGCACAAAATCTTTATTATAGTTCTTTAGATGTTTTTAAAATAAAACTTGGATTATCTCCATCTCATAATTTAGTATTAAGGGATAGTGATATTGAAGAATTATTTGAAAAACCATTACCTGAAATTAAAATTGATACACAAAAATATATAGATTATGCTTTACAAAATCGGCTTGATTTAATAACTGAATATGAAAAATTAGATGATTCAAAAAGAAAAGTAGAAATTGCCCTAAATAATCTTAAAAATAAGATTGACTTAACTGCTTCTATAACAAGTTCAGGAGATGTAAAAGATAAACCTAATATTGATATTAATTCACCAGAATATAGTGTAGGAGTTGATTTTAATATTCCTTTTAATAAATTACCACAGAGAAATGAGTATAAGAAAGCACTTATTCAATATGAAAGAGCAAAAAGGTCATTTGAGAAAAAAGTAGATAATGTAAAAAAAGAAATAATTGAAAGTTATAG
>JAOAEP010000146.1 GCA_026416755.1 bacterium
CTTCTGAAATACCACAATCTTCAGAAACCTTTGAAATTCTTTTAATTTTTTCTTCTTTTCTTTTTATCCCTTTTACTTCACAGACAAAATTTAAAAACTCATTTACTGTAAGTTCTTCGTATAATGGATTTTTTTCAGGCAGATATCCAATACTTTTTTGAACTTCAAGTGGATTTTCAAAAATGTCATATCCATTTACTTTTGCAGTACCTGATGTTGGGGTTAAAAAGCATGTAAGAATCCTCATAATTGTTGTTTTTCCAGCAGCATTTGGACCAAGAAGTCCTACTATTTCTCCTTTTTCAATAGTAAAACTAATATTTTCAATTGCTTTTGTTTTTCCATAAAATTTTGTTAAATTTTTTGCTTCAACCATATATTCTCCTAATATATTTTTTAATTATATTTAATATAGGAGTAATCTGTCAACCTTAGAAATTAATTTTCTTTTTCCAGATTTTGGTTTAAAATAAAAACTTTAAAGGAGGAGAAAAAGATGGAAATAAAAAATTTAGAGATTTTATATGTTTCTAAAGAAGGTAATGATGAGTTTTCTGGAAGATTCCCTAAAAATAAAAGAAATGATGGGCCATTTTTAACTTTGCAAAGAGCAATAGATGAGATTTTAAACATAAAGAGAATAAATAATGGAATTTTAAAAAAACAAATATTGATTATGATAAAAGGTGGAACCTATTTTATTGAAAAACCAATAGAAATAAAATGTGAACATTCAGGCACAGATGAGTTTCCAGTTGTAATAATGCCTTATAAAAACGAAAAAGTTATTATAAGTGGGGGAAAGAAATTAGAAAATTGGAAAGAAAAAGAAATAAATGGGAAAAACTTTATGTTAATTGAGACTAAAGGCAAAATTTTTAGAAACTTATGGTTAAATGGTAAAAGATTATATAGGGCAAGATATCCTAAAAATAATTATTTAAAAGTTGCTGATATTTGCAAAGAAGATGAAAAAAAGCAATGGAGTGAAGGTATTTATAAGTTTAAATTTAATGAAGGAGATATAAAAAATTGGATAGATTATAAAAATGGAGAAATTATATTGATGTCAAAATGGGTTGAATCAAGATTACCAATTATTTCTATTGACAGAGAAAAAAGAATTATTGAATTTAGTAAAAGAACTGTATTTAAACCTCAAAAGGACGACCTTTATTACATTGAAAACATATTTGAACTTGTTGATAAAAATCAATGGTATCTTGATTTTGAAAATGGAATATTATACTTTTTACCTGAAAAATACTTAAAAAAATATGAGTTTATTATTCCAATGCATGAAAATATTATAAGGATTATTGGGAAACCGGAAGAAGATAAATATGTAGAAAATATCCATTTTTATAATATTACTTTTTCCCATACTGAATGGTATTTTCTTGAAAAAAGTTTAAGAGGTAACGATATCGGTGGTTTTGCTCAGGCAGCAGTTGAGGTTCCTGGTGCTGTTTATTGTGAAGGAATGAAAAACTGTAAATTTGAAAATTGCGAAGTATCTCATACAGGTAATTATGGATTTGAATTTTCAAAAGGATGTCAAAATAATAAAATTATTAACTGTAAAATTTATGATTTAGGTGGAGGTGGTATTAAAATAGGTGAAAGAATTATAAGAGAAGAAAAGAATTTACAGACATTTGGAAATGAAATTAAAGGATGTATTATAAAAGATGGAGGTAAAATTTTTCATAGTAGTGTTGGAATATGGATAGGACAAAGTTATGGAAATATTATTGAAAGAAATGAGATATATGACTTTTATTATACTGGAATAAGTATTGGTTGGACATGGGGTTATGGGAAATCCCTTGCACGTAGAAATATTGTAAAATTCAATCATGTGCATCATATAGGGAAAAAAAGTAATGGAGATGGGCCAATTTTAAGTGATATGGGTGGGATATATACACTTGGAATTCAAGAGGGAACTTTAATAAGCAATAATATTTTCCATGATATTTATGGTTATTGGTATGGTGGATGGGGAATTTATTTTGATGAAGGGACTACTAATGTAATTGCAGAAAAAAATCTTGTTTATAATACAAGTCATGGAGGCTTTCATCAACATTATGGGAAAGAAAATATTGTAATAAATAATATTTTTGCCTTTGGTAGAGAGCAACAGATACAAATAACAAGACCAGAAAATCATAAAAGATTCATTTTTGAAAGAAATATTATTATTGGAAATACAGAAAAATGGATTTATGGAGGGATTGATTTTAACTTTATATTTGATAAAAATTTATATTTCAGAATTGATGGAGGGGAGATAAAAATTTTTGATTATAATGGAAAAGTTTATAGTTTTGAAGAATGGCAAGAAAAAGGTATGGATAGAAATTCAATAGTTGAAGACCCTAAATTTTACAATATAAAAAATTTTGATTTTAGATTGAAAAAATTATCTCCTGCTTTTAAAATCGGTTTTGAAAAATTTGAATTACCCAAAAAAAATTCATAATTGTTGCAAAGTTAAAAATTTATAGTAAAAACCTTTCTTTTCATATAATTGTAAATGCGTCCCTTCTTCAACTATTTGGCCTTTTTCAAGAACAATAATTTTTGTTGCATTCTTAATTGTAGACAGTCTATGAGCAATGATAAAAACAGTTTTACCTTCCATTATTTTTTCAATTGCACCTTGAACTATTTTTTCTGATTCACTATCAAGAGAAGCAGTCGCCTCATCAAATATTAAAATGTCAGGATTTTTATATATGGCTCTTGCTATTGAAATCAATTGCTTTTGACCCCCAGATAGATTTACTCCTTTTTCACCAAGTAGTGTATTTTCTTTTTCTGGTAATTCATTTATAAATTTAGAAATTCCAACTTTTTCTATAACTTCTTTAAATCTTTTATCATCTTCTTCACCAAAAGTAATATTCTCTTTTACCGTTCCATAAAAAATTATTGGTTCTTGTGGGACATAGCCAATATGTTTTCTTAATGAATAAAGGTTAAAATTTTTTATATTCTCTCCATCAATAAATATTTCTCCTTCTGTTGGGTCAAAAAATCTTAATAATAAACTTATTAATGTACTCTTTCCAGAACCAGTTTTTCCAACAATGCCTATTCTATCTCCTTTATTTACAATAAGGTTAATATTATTAATGACATAGTTGTTATTATAAGCAAAACTTACATTTTTAAATTCTATCTTTTCTTTTAATCCATAAAATTCTTTGTGCCCCTCATCTTTTACCTTCGGTTTGAAATCAAGTATATAAAAAATTCTTGGAAGGACAGAACTTGCATGTTTTATATTGGCATATGTTTGTAAAAATTCTTTAAGTGGACTTATTATTGAAAAAAGTGCAAAAAAGAAAAGAAATAAAAAACCAGGAGTAATTGCTCCTATTAAAATTTTATTCCCAGCATAATATAGAATTAATCCAGAAGCAGTTGCACTACAGAAATCAGTGAAAGGACCAATTAATAAAACTCTTTTGTTTATTGACATAACTATTCTAAAAATATTTTCATTTTCTTTTCTAAATCTTTTCAATGTGTCTTTTTCAAGGTTATATGCTTTTATAATTCTCTGTCCAAAAATAGTTTCATTTATAAAATTCCCTATCTTTGCATAAGTTTCTTGAATTATTTTCCCAAGATTTCTTAATTTTTTTGTCCAATTTAAAACAGGGTAAAGAATAATAGGATAAATGAAAATAGAAACAAAACTTAACTGCCAGTCAATCAAAAAAATTATTATAAGATAGCTGATTACAAGAATAATTGGAAAGATAAAGTTTGGGAAGAACATTTCAAAGACAGAATTGAGTAGCCCAATATCATAAACAACCCTTGTCGTTAATTCTCCTGTCCTTGAATAAGTGAAAAAATCAAGCGAAAGGTCTAAAAATTTTGTATAGATTTTGTCTCTCAATTCTGTTTGAATTTTTGTTGAAAAAAATCTGAAAAAATAATTACTGAAATAAAAACAAATTCCTTTAAATAAAAAGGTCAGAATTATAAAGAAGATTAAATATTTCAAAACTATTAAGGGTGGATAAAAATTAATTTTTGTTATTACTGGCTCTATTCTTATTCCAATAAAAGGTGGAAGGTTTTCAGGAAGGGTTATTTTTTTTCCTGATAGAATTCTATCTACAAGTGGAATAATAGAGGTAAAAGATAAACAGTTTAAAATAATATAAAAAATTGATAAAATCCCCCCAATTAAGGCATATTTCCAACCAATCCTTATATATTTTCTCAACTTTAGGTATTCTTTCATAGACTTTTAACTCCTTCTATTATAAAACTGGCGATTTTTTCACTTACATTTTTTTCACATAATATTTCCTTGACTTTTTTAATGCCTTCTATCTGAATTATGTAGTTTTCTTCTTTTTTAATTAGAGTGAATATATCGTTTATAATAGATTCTATTTTGAATTTTTGAATATATTCAGGGACAATTTTTTCTCCTATGACAATGTTAACAGGGCTTATCATTTTTATTCTTACAATTAATCTACAAAGTAAATAATTCAAAAAGGAAGTTCTATAAATTACTATCATTGGTTTTTCAAAATAGGCGACTTCAAGATTGACTGTCCCTGACACAGCAATAATTACATCAGAAATTTTTAGAATTGTATGTAAATCATCTCTTATTTCATATTGGATAGTAGTATTTTTAAAATTATTTTCTATGATTTTTTTAAATTCTTCATTTATGGCAGATATCAAAACTTTAAAATTTACTTTTTTTCTCAATCCTTCTACTATTTTTTTCATCACAGGCAAGTTATAAATTAATTCTTCCTTCCTGCTACCAGGTAAAATTCCAATTATATTTTCATTTCCTTTTTTTTCAATTTCTCCATCTTCTTTATTTATTAAGTCAACAAAAGGATGACCAAAATAAACGCAAGAAACATTTTCCTTTTTATAAATATCAATCTCAAATGGGAAAATAGGTATAACAAAATCAATATATTTCTTTATAATTTTTATTCTTTTATAATTGTGAGCCCAAATTTTGGGTGGTATGTAATAACAGGTTTTAAACCTTTTTTTTAGCCGTTTTGCTACTTCAAGATTAAATCCTGGATTATCAATAAATACAACTATATCTGGCTTTTCTTTTTCTATTTCAGTTACTACTTTTTTGAGAAAAGATATGTAAGTAAAAATTTTTTTTACTACACCTGAAAAACCCATTTCTCCAAAGGGTAATCCTTCTATTAATTTCACTCCTTCTTTTCTCATGGATTCTCCACCTGTGCCAAAAATAAAAATATTTCTTACTAGCTTTTTTAAATTTTTACTTAATAATGCACCATAATTATCACCAGATTTTTCACCTGCAAGTATACATATTTTCATTTTGACATTAAGAAGTTATGATATTATATTATATACTTAAAAATGGGAATAAGAAATCCTTTAAAGCACGAATATGAAAAATTAATGAGATTTTTAGAAAATGTTTATGGACATTTTTATAATCTCTTTCCTTTAAATTATCCACAGGCATGGAAAGAAAAAAATACGGATTTTAGTAACATTTTGATAATTGAAGAAAATAACAAAATTTGTTCTCTTGTTAGAATATTCCCCCTTACTTTAATTCATAATAATATTAAAATTAAATTTGCTGGTATTGGAGCTGTTTCAACTGATTACGAAGAAAGAGGGAAAGGTTATATGACAATTCTATTAAAAGAAGCAATAAAAAAAATGGAAAAGGAAGGTTATCCACTCAGTATTTTATGGGGAGATAGACATAGATATATAAATTTTGGATATGAGAACTCTGGAACAGTTGTAAATATAACTATTACAACAAGAGGATTTGAAAAAATAAAAATTAATTCAATAAAGGCAAAGAGATATCTTGGGGAAAGAGAAATTCTTTTAAAAATTATAGAAACATATAATAGAAAAAATTATAGAGTTGAAAGGGATTTTGAATATTTTTATGAAATTTATAAAAAAATGTTTACATCTTTATATTACACAGAGGGAAATAACAATTTTACTTATGTTGTTATAAATGAACAAGGAGCAGAAACGAAAGTATATGAATACGGAGGGGATCCAGTTATTGTTCTTAAAATTTTAAAATTTTTATCTGAAAGATTTGGTAAAAATAAATTTTATATGGAATTTCCAAATTTTGAAGAAATTCCTGAAATTATATTAAAGACATGTTCAAGTTGGAATATTTCAAATACTGGAATGATTAAAATAGTTAATTTAAAAAAGACACTTGAAACATTTTTGCCTATGATAGAAAAAAGATTCCCTAATGGTGAAGAAAT
>JAOAEP010000147.1 GCA_026416755.1 bacterium
TTGAAGGGATTTTAAAAGAAGGTATAAATTTAGAAAATATAATAAAAGCGATTTTTCCTGGAGGTTCAGTTACAGGAGCACCTAAAAAAAGAGCAATGGAAATTATTGAAGAACTTGAACCAACAAAAAGGAATTTTTATACTGGTTCTTTAGGATATTTTGGTTTTAATGGGAATTTACAACTGAATATTCTTATTAGGACTTTGCTTTTAAAAAATAATACATTATATTATCCTGTGGGTGGTGGGATTGTGTGGGATAGTATACCTGAAAAAGAATATGAGGAAACAATAATAAAAGCAAGAAATTTATTTTTAACAATTGGGATAAGAGAAGATGAAATCAGAGATTTTATTTTTTAATGGTAAAAGAATAGATGGAGAGAAATTGAATTTTTATGATTTAAGAAGAGGATTTTTATATGGTGATGGAATTTTTGAAACATTGATATATGTGAATAAAAAAGTCTTTAGATTTGAACAACATTGGAAAAGATTAAAGAAAGGCGCCCAAATATGTAATTTAAAAGTTCCAGAAAGAGAGGAAATTAAAAAACTAATATTAGATATTTTAAAAGAATTTGAAAATAAGAGTTATTACATAAGGATCAATTTATGGAGGAAAAATCCACCAACTTTTTCACCAAAAGATGAAAGAGAGAGTAATTATCTAATAATTATCAGGGAGTTTGAGCCATATTTAGAAAAATTTTATGAAGAAGGTATTAAATGTGCTGTAAGTAAAAAAGTAAGAAGGAATGAAAAATCAATTATATCAAGAGTTAAATCATTAAATTTTCTGGAAAATATAATTATGAAAATTGAAACAGAAGAAAATAAAGTTGATGATGTTATTGTTTTAAATACTTCTAATTATATTTCTGAAGGTAGTGTTTCAAATATATTTTTTGTAAAAGAAGATAGAGTTTATACTCCTTCTTTAGAATGTGGTTGCCTTGATGGTATAACAAGGAAGGTAGTGTTTGAAATTTGTGAAAAAGAAAAAATAAAGATTGAAGAGGGATTTTTTAAATTAGAATTTTTGAAAGAAGTTGATGAAATTTTTTTCACAAATACTTTGATGGGGATACTTCCAGTTAAAGAAATTAATGGATATTTTAAAATGAAAAAACTTAATATTGTTCAATATCTTAGAGAAAGATATTTAGAAGAGTTAAATATCTAACTCCTTTAAGGTCTTTTCATCAAGACCAAGATAATGACCAATCTCATGTAAAAGAACTTTTTCAACCATTTCTTCAAGTTCTTCGTTCGTTTTACAATGTTTTTCAATATTTTCTTTAAAAATAATTATTCTGTCAGGAAGAATAAGAGAATAAGCAGTTGTTTTTCTTTTCGGGAAAGGAACTCCATGATATAAGCCTAAAATATTTGAATGTGAACTACTTTCAATTATAATTTCAAGATTTTCTATTTTTTTTCTTATTTTTTCTGGAATTTCCATGAATTTACGGTAAACTATCTCTTCAAATTTTTCTTTTGATAATTTCATATATTTATATTACAATAAAACTACTAAAAATAAAAAGGAGAAAAAATGATTATAATTGGAGAAAGAATAAATGGAACGAGAAAAAGAATAAAAGAAGCAATTGAAAAAAAAGATAAAGAATTTATAAAAAAAGAGATAAAAAAACAAATTGAATGTGGTGCAAATTATGTTGATTTAAATGCAGGAATTGGTAAAGGGAAAGAGAGAGAAAAAGAGGATATAAAGTGGTTGGTTGAATGTTTATACGAAGTTGGAGAATTGCCTGTTTGTATTGATAGTTCAGATCCTGATGTTATTGATTTCGGTTTATCACTAATTAAAACTTCTGATAAAATGATAAATTCAATAAATGGAGAAAAAGAGAAAATAGAGAAATTGCTACCAGTAATAAAAAAATATCCTGAAAGTAAAATAATATGCTTAACAATGGATGAAAAAGGAATTCCTTTTGATTACAAAAAAAGAATTGAGATAGCAGAAAAACTGATAGAGTTATTAAATGATATAGGGATAAATAATGAAAATATTTTCATTGATTGCCTTGTGGAACCGATAAGTGTAAATCATGAAAATGGCCTTATATTTTTAAGAGCATTAAAAGAAATCAAAAAATTTAATGTGAAGACAACATGTGGACTTTCAAATGTTTCTTTTGGTCTTCCATGTAGAAAACTTATAAATAAATATTTCCTTGCTTTATGTATTTATGAAGGACTTGATTCAGCAATTGTAGACCCAACAATACCTGATATTAGAGAAGCAATATGTATTTCAGAAATGTTAATAGGTAAAGATGAATTTTGTATGAACTATATAAGTTGTATAAGAGAAAATCTTTTTTAACGGGGCGTGGCCCAGTCCGGTTTAGGGCACCAGAATGGGGTTCTGGGGGTCTCCGGTTCAAATCCGGACGCCCCGATAGGAATTTAACAAAATTTGAAAAAAAATAGTTTTATTATATAATAAAAACTCAATGGATATATATGAAATAATTAAAAGAAGAAGGACTATTAGAAGATTCAAACAGAAAGAAATACCCATTGAATTACTTGAAAAATTTGTTGATATGGCGCGTATTGCACCAAGTGGAGCAAATATGCAACCTATTGAATATATAATTGTTAATGATAAAAAAATTGTAGAAGAAATTTTCCCATTAACTGGGTGGGCTGGATATTTAGGGAAAGATGGTCCGCCTCCGGAAGGGAAAAGGCCAGTTGCATATATAGTGGTGTTAATTAATAAAGATATAAAATCTCCTACTCCAAAACATGATGTGGGTGCAAGTGTTGAAAACATTTTACTTTCCGCTACTTATGAAGGTATTGGGACTTGTTGGATTGGTTCTATAAATAGAGATAAATTAAGGGAGATTTTAAACATACCTGATAATTATGAAATTGATTCAATTATTGCTTTTGGTTATCCTGATGAAGAAAGCAAAATTGAAGAATTTGGTGGATCTGTAAAATATTGGAGGGATGAAAAAGGAATTATGCATGTTCCAAAAAAGAATTTAAAAAACATTTTGCATTATAACAAATTTTGACCTTGACAATTTAAAAAAAAAGGGTATAATTAAAACCATATTTATTTTAAGGATATAAGTGAAAGGAGGTGATAAGAGATGGCAGAGAAAAAACAGAATCCAGCATTGGTGGTGATACTTATAATAATTATAGTGCTTGCGTTAGTTTTAATTATAAGAAATGTGCAAAAAACAAGAGTTCCTGCTCCACCAGCAGCACCAGAAACAGGAGTTCCTGAAGTTCCACCACCACCAGAAGGAGCAGCACCAGTTGAAACACCTGTTCAGTAAAAAACTCTTGACAGGTTATAAAGAGATGGGTATAATAAAAGTAAAAATTTATAAGCATGATATAAAAGATGGTCTTTGAAAATTTGGGGTATCCGGAAAATTTCTAGAGGGTTTGATCCTGGCTCAGGGT
>JAOAEP010000135.1 GCA_026416755.1 bacterium
ACCTTTATTTCTTTAATTTTTTCTTTTTCTTTTATAATTTCTTTATGCTTTTGGATAAGGTTTTCTAAATTTATATTTTGAAAGTGTAAAGGTATATTTTTTTCACATATTTTATCTTCAAAAATGCAAAAATTATTAACAAACCTCTTAAATATCTCATAAGGTGAATTTGGTATTTTTTTTTCAATAATATAAAAGGATAAAATTGCTATTTCCTCTATTTTTTTAAAGTCGTTTTTATTTTTGTAATAAATTTTACTATCTTTTATATATGGAGGGAATTTTACTTTTTCTTCTGTCAACATACCTGTTACAATTAGGGGGCCTAAAATTGGGCCAAAACCATTTTCATCAATTCCACATACATATTTTCTCATATTTTTTCATTTTATCATTTTAAAAACAGATTTTAAACTTGATATAAGTGATTAAATTAAAGTAAAATTAAAATATGAGGTTTCAAAGACATTGTGAGATAATTAAAGGAGAAATAAATTTGACTCCACTTGTTGATGTTGTTTTTCAATTGATTATATTTTTTATGTGAAGCTAAATTTTCATTACGCAAACAGTTATAAAAATTAAATTACCAAAGGCAGAAACAACAGATGTAATAAAGGAGAAGGAGATATTTATTAATATTACAGAAGAAGGGACAATTTATTTTAAAGGTAAAAGAGTTTCTCTGAGACAACTTGAAAAGGTTCTAAAAGAAGAGATAAAAAATAAGAAGGATGTAATTTTGGTTGTGAAAGCGGATAAAGATGCAAAACATGGTATTGTTGTGAATGTGATGGATAAAGCAAAAATATCTGGAATAGAAAGAATTGCAATTGCCACATTACCTGAATTTTAAAAATGAAGATAAATTCAATTTTTCTAAAAGCATTATTAATAAGTTTTTTTATTCATATTATAGGTTTATCTCTTTTCTCTATTATGGTCCCATTACCATTAAAGAAAAAAAATATAATTGAGGTTCTTATTTTACCATCTTTCCAAATTGATAAATCAACCCCAAAAAATAGGTTTGTTTTAAAGAAAATTGAGGAATCTATAGGGACACAAAAAATTGAACCGTTAAAGGAATCACCTATAAGAAATATCGCCTTTGAAGAGTTTAGAGGTGGTGAAGAAATTATAAGTAAAACCAAAATAGATTTAGATATAGAAAAAGAAGAAATTGAACCTGAAATGGTAGAACAACCTATTTTAAGTATACCTATGGAAAAAATTAGTGATGAAATAATTGAAGGACCAATAGGGACAAGGAAAATAATATATAAAGAAAAAATTGAATACCCATTGTGGGCACAAGAAAAAGGAATAGAAGGAAAAATTAAAATAAAGTTTTGGGTTAGTCCAGATGGCAAAGTTTATAATTCAGAGATTTTTTTATCATCTGGATATCCTGAAATTGATATTTTTGCAGAAAGTAAATTTAAAAAATGGTTATTTGAGCCAGTAAAAACAGATAAAGAGGTTTGGGGTATAATAACGTTTAACTTTAAACTCAAATGATAAAAATTCCTATAGACCTTGCTACAACTTTTTATCTCATAATAAGTGTTATAATTCTCTTTATGTGGATTGTGTTTGAGAAAAAAAGAAAGTATATAGAAATTAATGAGAATACATTATGGAAGTGTCCATTGTGTTTTTATGAATATATTGATAGTAAAAATAAAGATATTAGTAGATGTCCAAGATGTAAAGCACTTCACAAAAAAGATGAAAAATGATAAAATTTTAAAAAATAAGGAGGAAGACAATGATAACAGAAATAGGAATTGTAGCAGGAGAGATATGGCAATATCTTGAGAAATATAATGAGACCACACTAATGAAATTGATTGAAGTTATAGGGAGAGATAGAGATATAATTATAATGGGATTAGGATGGCTTGCAAGGGAAGGGCATATCGTTTTGAGTAAAAAGGATAATGATTATAAGATTGTTTTAAGGAAAAAAGATTGAAATTTGGGGGATCGTCTAATGGTAGGACACGGGACTCTGGATCCCGGCGTATAGGTTCAAGTCCTATTCCCCCAGCCAAATTTTTTTTGACAAAATAAAAAAGAGGAAATAAAATTATAAACTCAAAATAAAAAAGAAGGAGGCAAAATGAAGGTTAAAATTGATGAAGAACTCTGTACAGGTTGTGGATTATGTGTTGATATATGCCCTGAAGTTTTTGAAATGGGAGAAACAGTTTCAGTAGTTAAAGTATCAAATGTACCTGCGGAGTATGAAGAAAAAGTGAAGGAGGCAGCAGAAAGTTGTCCAGTAGAAGCGATAATAATTGAATAAAAAAGTATTAATGAAAAGCAAGAAATTTTTTTTCTCTTCTTTTTTCTTTTTTTATTATAAATGAATATACTTTAGCAATAAAAGTTGATATTTAAACTTACAAAAATAATAATAAGATGGGGAAATAATTTTTTAGCCCAATAAGTATGGAAATATATCCTGATTTTGAAGAATTTAAAGTTTTAAGTAAAAAAGTAAATGTAATTCCTTTTTATACTTGGCTTCTTGCAGATTTTGAAACTCCTGTGACATCTTTTTTAAAAATTGCAAAAGGAAGTTATAATTTTCTCCTTGAAAGTGCAGAACAGGAAGAGAAGATAGGAAGATTTTCATTTATAGGGTCATATCCTGAAATAATTGTTAAAGGAAAAGATGAGAAGGTTGAGATAATTGATTATACAAAAGGGGTAATTGAAAAGTTAGAAAAAAAAACTCCGCTAAAGATTATAAATGAGTTTTTAAAAAAGTATTCTTCTATTAAAATTAAATCAATGCCATCATTCACGGGTGGATTTGTTGGTTTTGTTTCTTATGATTATATAAGGAGAATAGAAAAGATTCCTAATATATGTAAAGATGATTTATTAATCCCTGATTTTATTTTTTTCTTCCCCAGAAAACTTATAATTTTTGACCATTTCAAAAGAATTGTTTTTTTGATAGTTAATATATTTGTAAGAAATGAAAAGTCATTAAAAGAAATCTATGATGAAGGGAAAGAAAATCTTTTTAAATTTTTAAGTGAATTTCATAAACCTTTAAAATTAGTAGAAAGAGAATATGAAGATAAAAAAGATAGATTCAAAAGTAATTTTAAAAGAAAAGAATTTTTAAAAAGTGTAGAGAAAGTAAAAAGATATATATTTGAAGGAGATATAATTCAAGCAGTAATTTCTCAAAGATGGGAAAAAAAAGTTGATGTTGAGCCATTTAAAATATATAGAGCTTTAAGAAGTTTAAATCCATCACCTTATATGTTTTACTTAGAACTTGGAGAAATTAAACTTATAGGTTCTTCTCCTGAAATACTTGTTAAACTTGAAAATGGAATTGCAACTGTAAGACCAATTGCTGGAACAAGAAAAAGGGTAAAGGATGAAGAAAAGGAAAAGAAAATTGAAGAGGAATTGTTAAATAATGAAAAAGAAAAAGCAGAGCATATTATGCTTGTTGATCTGGGAAGAAATGATATTGGAAGGGTATGTTATCCTGGTAGTGTAAAAGTAACTGAATTAATGAAAATAGAGAAATATTCTCATGTTATGCATCTTGTATCAAATGTGGAGGGTAAACTTCTTAAAAATAAAACGCCGATTGATTTATTTCATTCAACTTTTCCCGCAGGAACAGTAACAGGAGCACCAAAGGTAAGGGCGATGGAAATTATTGAAGAAATTGAAAAGACAAGAAGAGGACCTTATGCAGGAGCGGTTGGATATTTTAGTTTACAAAAGAGTATGGATTTCTGTATAACTATAAGAACATTTATCATTAAAGATAAAAAAATATATGTTCAAGCAGGAGCAGGAATTGTTGCAGATTCTATTCCTGAAAGAGAGTATGAAGAAACAAAAAATAAAGCCAAAGGACTTATTATGGCTTATGAATATTCAAAAAGGATATAAAAATGTTATTGATGATAGATA
>JAOAEP010000151.1 GCA_026416755.1 bacterium
TGAAGAGCCTATGATATTGTATTAAATGGTATAGAAAAAGGTGGAGGAAGTATAAGAATAAATAATAGAAAAATTCAAGAGAAGATATTTAAAATTATTGGTCTTGAAGAGGAAATTTATTTACAAAGATTTGGATTTTTACTTGAAGCACTTGAATATGGTGCTCCTCCTCACGGAGGAATTGCTTTAGGTTTGGATAGAATAATAATGATTTTACTTGGTGAAAATAGTATAAGGGAAACAATTGCATTTCCTAAAACACAAAAAGGAGTATGTCTTTTAACAGATGCACCTAGTGAAGTTGAAATTGAGTTATTAAAGGAAAATAGAATTAAAATTGACATTTTAGATAAATGATGTTAATTTTATTTTATGAAATTTGGAGGTAATTATGAATAAAATAATAATGGCAAATATAATATTTTTAATGTTACTTTCAGGTTGCACAACATTTCAAACAGAAAAAAAAGAACCCAAAAAATCTTTTGAAGAGATGGTAGATATTAAATTAAAACAGGCTATTGCAATTGCAGAAACATCACTGGAAATAAGTAAGAATGCAGAAAAACTTGCTAATGAAGCAGTAAATATAAGTAATCAAGCAAAAGCAAATTCTGAAGTGGCATTGAAAAAAGTAGATGAAGCAATTATTTTGACCAATGAAGTTAAAAAGTTTACAGAAAGTGAAGTTCAAAAAGCAATAAAAGCAGCAAACGAAGCAAGTGAAAAAGCAATAAAGGTAGCAAACGAAGCAAGTGAAAAAGCAATAGATAAAGCAAATGAAGCAATAAGGGTAGCAAATGAAACAAGTGAAAAAGCAATAAAAACAGCAAACGAAGCAAGTGAAAAGGCAATAAAAGCAGCAAATGAATCAAGTGAAAAGTCAATAGCAGTAGCAAACCAAACCATAGCGGAAATAAATAAGTTAAGAGCCACTATTCAAATGAAACCCGTAGAACCAATAATAGAAGAAGAACCAAAGGAAGGTAAATATTACACGATAAAAAAAGGGGATACTTTAAAAAAGATTGCTTACAAATATTATAACGATACTTCAAAATGGAAAGTTATTTACGAAGTTAATAAAAATATTATAAAAAACCCTAATAATCTTACACCTGGGATTAAAATATACATTCCTTGAAAATGATAGTCAAAAAGCAAATTGAAATTTCAAACGAAGAAGCACAATTCCTCTATGGTATTAGAGATGAAAATCTTGAATTTATTGAAAATCTTTTTGGTATTGAAATTTTTGCAAGGGGTAACATATTAACCTTAAAAGGTGAAAGTGAAAAAATAGAGAAGACCATTGACCTTTTATATGAAATTCTAAAAAATAAAGAGAAGAAAAAATTATTAACGAAAGGGGATATATTATTGATGCTTGAACATAAGAAAGATAAGACAGAAGTAAATCAGGAAAAAAAAGAATTAAATATTTGGATAAATTCTAAAAAGGAAGTTGTTATACCAAAGACACCGACACAAAAAAAGTATGTTCAAGCAATAAGGAAATACGATCTTGTTGTTGGTATAGGACCTGCAGGAACTGGAAAAACTTATTTGGCTGTTGCTTGTGGAATAGAAGCAATAAAAAAGGGATATTTTCAAAGAATTATACTTACTAGACCTGCTCTTGAAGCGGGTGAAAGGCTGGGTTTTTTACCTGGGGACCTTGAAGAAAAGATAAAACCATATTTACAACCAATTTATGA
The DNA here is from genome assembly GCA_026416755.1 of bacterium. Taxonomy (GTDB): domain Bacteria; phylum Ratteibacteria; class UBA8468; order B48-G9; family JAFGKM01; genus JAMWDI01. Next base: position 1,719 of record JAOAEP010000151.1, read on the forward strand.
TGCAATTTTTGATTTATTGAAATATGAAGAATTGAGAAGATGGCAAGAAAGAAAAATTATTGAAATAGTTCCTCTTGCTTATATGAGAGGAAGGACTTTAAGTAATGCTTTCATTATACTTGACGAAGCACAAAATACAAGTTTTGCACAAATGAAAATGTTTTTAACTAGATTAGGTGTTGATTCAAAGATAGTTATCACTGGTGATATAACTCAAATTGACCATCCTTTATCTTCTACTACATCTGGTCTTGTAGAAGTTCAGAAGATTTTATCAAATATAAAAGGAATTAAGTTTATTTATTTTACCAATAGGGATGTTGTAAGACATAAACTTGTAAAAAAAATAATAAATGCATATGAGAAGTATTATAAAAGCAAAAATGAAAATAGAACTATTTTACAAAACGAAAAAAATAAAAATGGATGAAGAATTTTTAAATAGTAAGATAGAAAAAATTCAAAAAATTTTAAATCCTCCTCCTACCAAGATATCAATTTATTTTGTAAATAATAAAGTGATAAGATCTCTTAATAAAAAGTTTTTTAAAAAAGATAGCCCCACAGATGTCATATCATTTAAATATTCTCCAAACTATGGTGAAATAGTTTTATCTATTGAAGAATGTGGTAAAAATGCTCAAATTTATTCTCATACACTTGAAGAAGAGATTATTTATGTGATAATTCATGGCATCTTACATCTGAAAGGATTTAGGGATTATAATATAAAAGAAAAAAGAAAAATGTTTACTATTCAGGATAGAATATTTGAAAAAGTGATGAAAAATGAAAAATAAAAAAAACTACAATTTAATTGAAAGTTTCAACTCTGCTTTAAATGGTTTATTGATAGTTATAAAAAGAGAAAGAAATTTTAAAATTCATCTTATTATAGCGGTTATTGTAATACTTCTTTCTTTGTTTTTACATATACCTTTTACAGAAATATTAATAATCCTTATTTTTATTTCTATGGTTATGATTTCTGAGATAATAAATACAGGAATTGAAATTTTGTCTGAAAATATTGTAGAAAAAGAACATAATATTATCAAAATAGTCAAAGATATATGTGCTTCTGCAGTTTTAATATCTTCATTATTTGCTTTTATAGGTGGATATTTAATTTTTATTCGTTTTTTTCCTGAAGGTTTTAGAAATATATTTGAACATATTGCCCAATCTTCTTGGTATTATACATTTTTTATACTCTTAATTGTTTCTTTTTTTACACTTCTTTTAAAAATTTTAACAGGTAAAAAGTTTAACATTGTAGGTGGTATGCCAAGTATTCATAGCGGAATTGCATTTAGCATATGGACAGCTATTTCTTTTTTAACTTTTAAAGAATATCCTGTTATATCTATACTTGTTTTACTTCTTTCATTTTGGGTTGCTCAAAGTAGAATAACAAAGAAGATTCATACAATTGGAGAAGTAGTTATAGGAGGAATTATTGGTATATTTATTACAATTTTACTATTTCAGATCCTTTGGAGCGGAAAATGAAAACTTTAAAAAAACATTTTATTTCAGGATTAATATTTATAATACCAATTTCTTTATCTCTATGGATTTTGTTTAAAATATTTGTTTTTTTAGAAAATATTCTTGGAAATTTTTTTAAAAGATTTTTTGTAAACATTTATACTCCTGGAGTTGGCTTAATTTCTTTAATACTTCTAATTTTACTTGTTGGTTTTCTGGCAAATAATTTTATGGGTAAAAAGTTTTTAAAAATGATAGAGACACTTTTTGAAAATATACCATTTCTGAATAAAATTTTTAGTTTTATTAAAAACATTATAATAAAAATAACTGAAGATAAGGAAAAACTATTTAAAGGAGTAGTTAAAATTAAATTAGGAGATGGTTCATTTATAATAGGTTTCCTTACTGCTGAAAAAGAGTTTGAATCTGAATATTTACCTGTTTTTGTTCCAACTGTTCCTAATCCAAGTACAGGAATTATTTTAATGGTCCCTAAAAATAAAATAGAAAGAATTGATATTTCTGTAGAAGATGCGTTGAAAATAGTTATATCAATGGGTCTTTTTAAACCATAAAATGCCACCGATAATAACTGAATGCTTTATTTTAAAAAAAATTAATTTTAGGGAAACAAGTGTAATATTGACTCTCTTTACAAAGGAATTAGGGAAAATAAAAGGTATATTGAAAGGCGTAAGAAAAGAAGGAAGCAAGATTTCACCTTTAACATTTAGCGAAGGCGCATATATTTCTACATTTGTATATAAAAAGAAATCCGAATTAAATCTTTTAAGTTCTCCAACTTTGCTAAAGTTTTTTTATTTTAAAGATAAGGACTCTTTTAAAGTATATTTCCATATTCTAAAACTTATTGATGTTTTTACACCCGATTTAGAGAAAGAAGAAAGTATTTTTTATCTTATAAAAGAAATTGCAGAAACACTTGAAACAAATAAAAAACAATATTTACTTTTTCTTGCATTTAAATTAAGATTTATTGAAATTCTTGGATATGGAATAAAACTTGATAAATGTTGTATATGTGAAAAAGAAATGGAGAGATATTTTTTTTCCCCTAAAAAGGGAGGGGTTATATGTAAAAATTGTAATAAGGAAGACCCAAATTGTGTTAAAATATCAAAGAAAATAATATCAATAATGAGATTTATTAAAAAAATTGAAATTAAAAATGTGGAAGTCCTAAATATTAAAAAAATAGATGCTGAAAAAATAAACTATTTGTGTAATCTTACTTTATATTATCATACAAATTTAAATTTTATATGGTGGAAAAATGAAAAGAATATATTCAGATGAGATTATTGAAAAAGTGAAAAATACAATTATAGAAATTAATTATAAGATTCCTTGTGAAGTAAAAAAATATATTAAATCTGCTTATGAAAAAGAAAAAGAAAAATATTCAAAAAAATATCTAAAAATTATACTTGAAAATATTGAAATTGCTGAGAGAAATAAAATACCTATATGTCAAGATACAGGCCTTCCTGTTTTGTTTGTTGAAATTGGAATGGATATTAAAATAGAAAAAGGAAAGTATAGAAATCTTGATGAAATAATAAACATGGGAATAAAAGAAGGAAGCAAAAACGGATATTTAAGAAATTCAATTGTAAGTCCTATTGAAAGAATTAATACAAAAACTAATACTCCTGCAGTTATTCATTATATTTTAAATGAAGGAGACAAATTAAAAATAACAATTATAGCAAAAGGATTTGGTTCAGAAAATAAAAGTTTGATAAAAATGTTAAATCCAAATGAAGGTAAAAAGGGGATAGAAAATTTCTTAATAGAAACAGTTAAAAAAGCAGGAAGTCTACCCTGTCCCCCTTTATTCATTGGGATAGGAATTGGAGGTTCATTTGAAAAATCTGCTATACTTTCAAAATATGCACTCACTAAAATTGGGGATGAAACTTCTGAATATAGAGATTGGGAGATAGAACTTATTAATAAGATAAATAGGTTAAAAATAGGTCCTTCTGGTTTTGGTGGTAATATAACAGTTCTTGATTTAAAAATAGAAACTTACCCAACGCATATAGCAGGACTTCCTGTTGCTATTAATATTTGCTGTTGGGCTCATAGAATAGGAAGTTTTGAAATATGAAAAAAATATTTTTTCCAATTAAGGATGAAAAAGATTTGGAGAAATTAAAAATAGGAGATGAAGTATCAATATATGGTAAAATTTTTACTGCAAGAGACGCTGCTCATAAAAAGTTAATTGAAATTATAAAGAATAAACACTCTCTTCCATTTGAGATAAAAAACGCATTAATTTATTATGCTGGACCTTCTCCTACACCTATAGGTAAAGTAGTTGGTTCAATAGGACCTACAACAAGTGAAAGAATGGACAAATTTACAATCCCTCTTTTAAAAATTGGATTAAAAGGAACTATGGGTAAAGGTGAAAGAGGTATAAAAATAATAAAAGCATGTAAAAAATATAAAGCGATTTATTTAATTACTTTTGGGGGCTGTGGTGCTTATCTAAATCAATTTGTTAAAAAAATTAAATTGGTTTGTTTTGAAGAACTTGGGCCAGAAGCAATTTATGAACTTGAAGTATCTGGTTTTCCTGCTATAGTTGGTATAGATGTTAATGGAAATAATTTTTTTTATAAAAGAAGGGTATAATTTTAAAAAAAGCGGCCATAGTTCAATTGGATAGAACATCGGGTTGCGGACCCGACGGTTGCCCGTTCAAGTCGGGCTGGCCGCATTTTCGGGGTGTGGCTCAGTTTGGTTTAGAGCGCTTGGTTCGGGACCAAGAGGTCTCCGGTTCAAATCCGGACACCCCGATTTATTTATTTATAGGTGTTTTTTTAATTTTTCAAGTTTTTCCTTATAGAAGTTTTTTTCTTCCTCCGAGGCATAATCTATTATCAATATACCATTTAGATGGTCAATTTCATGCTGGAAACATCTTGCCAATAAATTTTCTCCTTCAACTAAAATTTCTTTCCCTTTTTCATTTAATCCCTTTAGAAGAATCTTTTTTGCTCTACTTATTGAAAAATAAATTTCTGGAAAACTTAAACAACCTTCAAGGTCTATTTCTCTTCCTTCTATTTCTATCACCTCTGGATTTATTATTGTTAAATAATTTTCTTTTTCTTTGTCGTAAGCAATAAAGATCCTTTTTGAAACACCTATCTGTGGTGCAGAAATACCAAGTCCTTTCACATAAATTAAAGTTTGTTTCATAGATTTTATAAGTTTATCAATTTTTTCATCAATTTCCTTAACTTCCTCTGCTTTCTTTCTTAAAATTGATTCACCATACTTTCTTATTCTTCTCATTTTCAACAACCCACCTTCACCCCAATATATTTTTCAACAATTTTTATGGCACAGTATTTTCCACACATAGTACATACATCTCTTTCTCTAAGGGGAAATTTATTTCTTAATTTTTCAAATTTTTCTTTATCAATAGATATTTTTTTCTCTTCTTTCCAATTTCTTTTAGTTCTTGCTATATCCATCAAAAAATCAATATCAATTGCTTTCTTTATACCTTTACCAATATCTCCTACATGAGCTGCAATTTTTGATGCTATAACTCCTTCTTTCACCTCTTCCACTCCTGGAAGAGATAAATGTTCACTTGGAGTAACATAACATAAAAAATCTGCACCCTTCCATGCAGCAATGGCACCTCCAATTGCACCAGTAATATGGTCATATCCAGGAGCAATGTCTGTTACTATTGGACCTAAGACATAGAAAGGAGCCCCATTACATATCTTTTTTTCTAATTGGATATTTGTTTCAATTTCATTAATTGGAATATGTCCTGGTCCTTCTACTATAATTTGTATATTTCTTTCCTGTGCATATTTTGTCAATTCTCCAAGTGTAAGTAATTCTTCTATTTGTGAACTATCTGTGGAATCAATTAATCCACCTGGTCTTAAACCATCTCCTAAACTTAAAACTAAATCATATCTTCTTGCAATTTCAATTAATCTATCAAAATTTTTATAAAGTGGATTCTCTTTTTCATTCATTATCATCCACATTATTAAAAATGCTCCACCTCTACTTACAACAAGTGATTTTCTTGGATTCTTTTTCAATCTTTCAATTGCTTTTAAATTTAAACCACAATGAACTGTAATAAAACTTACTCCATCTATAGCATGTCTTTCTATTGTTTCAAATATTTTATCTTCGGGCATCTTTATAATTGCACCGTTTTTTTCAATGGATTCAATAACCGCTTGATAAATAGGAACAGTACCAACAGGAACATTACTTTTTTCTATAATTTTTTTCCTTATTTTATCTATATCTCCACCTATACTTAAATCCATTATTGTATCTGTTCCATATTTTTCTGCAATTTCTAGTTTTTTTATTTCAAGTTCTAAATCACATACATCAGGAGAAGTACCAATATTGGCGTTAATTTTTGTTCTCAATCCTTCACCAATTCCCAAAACTTTATCTTTATGTTTTAAAATAACTACTTTCCCTTCCGCAACTTTTTCTCCTAATCTCTCAACTTCAACATTTTCTTGTTCGGCAATTTTTTTAACTGCTTCACTAATAATTCCTTTTTTTGCAAGTTCCTTTTCTAGGGAAAACATATTTTTCATTCCAAAATCCCTCCTGTATTAGCAGAATGAACAAGTTTTGAATATTTTGCAAGAACACCTTTCAATTCCTTTTTTATAACTTTAATTTCTTTTCTTCTTTTTTCCATTTCTTTTTTTTCAACTTTTAGATCAATCTTTCTATTTGGTATATCTATTTCAATTATATCTCCATCTTTTATATAAGCAATTGGCCCACCTTCTGCTGCCTCTGGACTCACATGTCCAATACATGGTCCACGTGTTCCTCCTGAAAATCTCCCATCAGTAACTAATGCTACTTTTTCCTCCATCCCTTTCCCAATAATTGCAGAGGTTATCGCAAGCATTTCTCTCATACCAGGTCCTCCTTTCGGTCCTTCATATCTTATAACTACTACTCCTTCTTTTATTTTACCTTCAATAACCGCATTCATAGCATCCTCTTCAGAATTAAAAACAATCGCCTTCCCAATGAATTTTTTCATATTTTCTTTAACTGCTGATTGTTTAACTACTGCTCCGTCAGGAGCCAATGAACCTTTTAAAATTGCTATACCCCCTTCTTTCATATATGGATTTTCAATATCTTTTATGACATTCCTGTCGTAAATCTGTGCTTTTTCAATAATTTCACCTATCTTTTCTCCTTTTACAGTTAAACAATTTCTTTCAATTAATCCTTTTTTACTTAATTCTTTCATAACCGCTGAAATACCCCCTGCTTTATCAAGATCTTGAATATGTTGGTTAGATGCGGGTGAGAGTTTACAAATGTTTGGTGTTATTCTACTTAATTGATCAAAAATTTCAAGATCTAATTTTATATCTGCCTCTCGTGCAATCGCTGGTAAATGTAATATAGTATTTGTTGAAGCACCTATAGCCATATCAACTACTATAGCATTTTTGAAACTATCAAAATTAACTATATCCTTAGGTTTTAAACCTTTTTTAACTAATTCCACTACTTTCATTCCTGTATATTTTGCTAATCTTATCCTTCTTGCGTCCACAGCAGGAATTGTACCATTGCCTGGTAAAGAAAGTCCAAGTGCTTCTGAAAGACAGTTCATTGAATTTGCAGTAAACATTCCTGCACAACTTCCTGCTCCTGGACAAGCCCTTTCTTCAATAAGTTTTAATTGTTCCTCTGTAATTTCATTGTTTAAAAATTTACCTATACCTTCAAAAACACTTATCAAATCTAGTTCTTTACCTTCTGGTAAATAACCACATAGCATAGGTCCACCACTTATAAAAATTCCAGGAATATTCAATCTTAAAAGAGCCATCAGCATTCCTGGAACAATTTTATCACAACTAGCAATCATAACTATTCCATCAAATTGATGTGCTTGGGCTACTATTTCTACACTATCTGCAATTATATCCCTTGAAACTAAACTATATTTCATACCTTCATGCCCCATTGCTATTCCATCACATACTCCTATAACTCCAAATTCAATTGGTGTTCCTCCTGCTATTCTAATTCCTGCTTTAACTGCTTCTGTAATTTTATCAAGATGAATATGTCCTGGAATTATCTCATTTTTAGAATTGGCAACCCCAATTATAGGTTTTTCTATTTCTTCGTCAGTAAGACCTGTTGCTTTCAATAAACTTCTATGTGGAGCTCTTATATAACCCTTTTTAATATTATCACTTTTCATTTTTTCTCCTCCTTATTAATAAGTCCAAAACAACTTTATTGAGTTAAAATAGACCTTCAGAAATATTACAGTAAAAAGTATATGATGTCAAATTGGGAAACTAACTTTAAAATTTCGCAATTACGTGTGGAAGATGAATCATTGATTTTTCAAATTTATTTATTATTTCTCCTTCGTTTACTCCCCAAAAATATATATTTCCATCATTTAATAAAACAAGACAGTAACTCCCTGCAGCGGAAATGAGTATTCCATTTTTTAATAATGTTTTTCCATTATATACTCTTATTGGAAAATAGATTTTTTTAAGAATTAAGTTTCCTAGTTGCCCAAAAACATTCCCACCCCAAACAAAAATCTCCCCTTTTCTATTTAAAGCAATTGTATGATTTCTTCCCGCTGAAACATCAACAACATTTTTTAAAAATCCATCTCCATTTTCTCCTAATACTTGGATTGGTCTGTTTCTATTTATATATGTTCCATCTCCGAGTTGGCCTTTCCAATTTTTCCCCCATGCATATAAATTACCATCTTTATCAATTGCCAACGAATGAAAAGCTCCACATTCTATTTTTACTATATTCTCTAAATATCCTCTTCCAGACAAATTTCTAACTTTAACTGGATAAAATTTATTTTCAAAACTTCCGTCACCAAGTTGTCCAAATTCATTGTTACCCCAAGACCAAACAGTTCCATCTTTTGATAAAGCCAGAATATGAAATGCACCTGCTTTTATATCAATGATATCTTTTAAATACCCTTTCCCTAAATGATTTCTAACAGGAATAGGATAGTTTCTATTTTTAAAAGAACCATCCCCAAGTTGCCCACACTTGTTGTCTCCCCAAGTCCAAACAGTCCCATCTTTTTTTAAGACAACAGAAAAATCCCATCCGGCTGCAACTTTTATTACACCATTAAATATATTTCCATTTTTTTCTCTTACAATAACAGGAAAAGGAGAATCATTATATGTTAAATTACCAAGTTGGCCTGAGAAATTACCTCCCCACGTTAAAACAACTCCGTTTTTTCTTAAAGCAATTGAATGTATATCTCCTGCTCCTATATCAATAATATCCAATAAGTGAATTTTATTATTTAATTTAATCTGGGTAGGTTTTAATGAATTTTCATCATTCCTAAATCCTATCTGACCTGCCTTATTCCATCCAAAACCAAAAACATCCCCGTTTTTTGTAAGAATTAACGTGTGTGATTTACCACTTACAATTTTAACAACATCATTTGCTCCAGAGAATAATAAATCAGAAAAAATTATTGATATAAGTATTAAGAAAAAAATTCTTTTCTTTTCCATTTTTTATTTTAGACATTTTTCTTTTATTAAAAGTTTAGCATAAAAATTCTGAAATGAAAATACAAACTTTATTAATTTAAAAAAAGTGATTTTTATTTAGATTATTTAAAATTGCTAAAGTAGAATTTTTATAATAAAATAATTTTTCAAAAGGTAATTAAGGCAATGAAAAAAGAAAATTTGATGACAATAAAAAAGTGGGCAATTATACTACTTGTTTTTCCTATTTTAATGGTTTTAATTGGGAAAATTTTGATACTAAATGGTTTTTCTCAAATTGTTTCTAACTATGAAAATGAAAATACTAAATTAATAATGAAATTTCTTTATCTTTTAGGACTTGGTATTTTTTTCATATGTGGAGGATTTTCTGATAAGATTTCAAAAAAATTATTTTCTTCTAAAAGAGATTTATCAGAACAAAAAAAGGCATATTTTTATTACATAATTTATATGTTCTCTTTTATAAATATAATATCAATTTGTGGTTTTATGGGATTTTTAATATGTGGAAATTTTGTTTGGCTTGCTACATTTTCCCTTATCAATTTTCTATCATTACTTTCCTATTTTCCAACGGAAAAAAGATTTGTTAAAAAGATTGAGAAATTTAATTTTTAAAATTATTTTATAAAGCGGGATACGGGATTCGAACCCGCGACCACGAGCTTGGGAAGCTCGCACTCTACCACTGAGTTAATCCCGCTTTATAATTAAAATACTACCTATCTTTAAAAAAGTCAATATTAAATTTGATTTTTTAAAAAATTTTTATAAAATATTTTTGA
>JAOAEP010000083.1 GCA_026416755.1 bacterium
CTGGGCATCTTCTTCAATAATTACTATATTGTGAACTTTCTGTTTAAACTTTTTTGTTTTTAAATATAAACATGCTTGTATAGGAAATAAAGTTTTTATCCCTTTTTTTACTCTTATAAAGTATCCACCTTCAGTATCTTCGGAATAACTTTTATTTACTTTTTTAAAGGATAAACCATAATATTTTTCTTTTATTTCTGGATAAATCTCCATTGCCTTTTTAATATCAAGAACTTCCACGCCTTCCTGAAGAGATTTTGTTAAAAGAATTTTATTGTCTTTTTGAATAAAACTGCCTACTCTTTCCTTCTCTTCTATATCAAATCCTACTTTTTCTAATTCTTTTAATTCTTCTTTTGTTTCCATTCACATTCCTCACATTTTGCATAACCATATAACTTTATCATATCAAAAACTTTTTTTGGTTTATTCTGACAAGTAATTTTCCCATCAATCATTACACAACCTCTTTCTCCTTTTACATAATCAAGAATATATCCTGTGTGAGTAATTATCAAAGCAGAACATTTTTTTTCTTTTATATATTCATTAAGAACATTGCCCATAATTGAAATATTTTCTATATCAACTCCTGATTCAGGTTCATCAAGTAATAGTAATTTTGGTTTCTGTAATAAAACTTGAAAAAGTTCAACCCTTTTAATTTCTCCACCTGACAAGTTTACATTTAAATCTCTTCTTAAGAATTCATCCACTTTTAACTTTTCTGCTAATTGAAATATCTCTTTTTCATCTTCTGAAAGGCATTTTGCAAGTTGTAAAATTTTTATACCGTAAATTTTAGGTGGATGTTGAAACATTATGCCTATACCCATTTTCGCTCTCTCACTTATTGGAAGGGATGTTATCTCTTTATCATAGAAGAAAATTTTACCCTTAACTACTTTATAATCAGAAATACCAATAATTGTTTTAATAAGTGTTGATTTTCCAGAACCATTTGGTCCAAAAATAATAAGCCGTTCATTTTCTTTAATAAACAAAGATATATCATTAAGTATAACACTATCTCCACTTTTAACAGTTAAATTTTCAATTTTTAACATTTTAAAAAAGTCCTACAACTTTCCCTTCTTGGTCTATATCAACTTTTGTTCCTGCTGGTTCACTTGGAAGTCCTGGCATAGTTCTCATTTCTCCACATAAAGGATATAAAAATCCTGCCCCAGCAGAAATTCTTATATCTCTTATTGGTAAAGTAAAACCTTTAGGTGCTCCCTTTAAATTAGGATCGTGAGAGAGTGAAAGATGCGTTTTTGCCATACATATTGGCAAATTTTCAAAACCCCATTTTGTATATAATTTAATTTTTTCTTCTGCAAGTGAAGAATATTCAACTTTTTCTGCGCCATAAATTTTTGTTGCTATTGTTTCTATTTTCTTTTTAATTGGCCACTCAAGTGGATATAAAAATGTAAAATTTTTATCTTTTTCACATGCTTTTATAACCTTTTCTGCAAGTTCAATTCCTCCTTCACCTCCCTTTTCCCATACTTCACTGACTGCGACATCTTCTGCACCATATTTAATTGCAAGTTCTTTTGTTTTTTCTATTTCTTTTTCTGTATCTGTAATAAACTTGTTTATAGCAACTACAACAGGTATTCCAAAAGTTTTTGCGTTTTCAATTTGTTTTGCAAGATTGCTTGAACCTTCTATAAGAGCAGGTATATTTTCCTCTACAAGTCCTTTATCAAGTGGTTTTCCAGGTACTACTTTAAATTTACCGCTATGTGCTTTTAACGCTCTTATAGAACAAACTATTACAACACAATCTGGTTTAAGACCGCTATATCTACATTTAATATTCATAAATTTTTCCATGCCACAATCAGCACCAAAACCACTCTCTGTAACAACATATTCAGCAAGTTTTATAGCAATGAGGTCTGCGATTATTGAACTATTACCATGAGCAATATTTGCAAAAGGGCCAGCATGGACAAAGACAGGAGTATGTTCAAGTGTCTGCATTAAAGTAGGTTTAATTGCATCCTTTAAAAGAACTGTCATTGCACCTGCTGCTTTTACATCTTCTGCTGTAACTGGTTTTTTATCATATGTCTGCGCTACAATAATTTTTGATAAGCGTTTCCTTAAATCAAAAAGCCCTGTTGTTAAAGCAAGAATAGCCATCACTTCTGAAGCGACTGTTATATCAAAACCTGTTTCTCTTGGAAACCCATTTTCTTTTCCACCAAGTCCTATAATTATATGCCTTAAAAATCTATCTGAAACATCTACTACTCTTGGCCAGGTTATAGATAAAGGATCAATATTAAGTGGATTTCCTTTGTAAATAGAATTATCTACAAAAGCAGCTAGTAAATTATGTGCAATTCCCACAGCATGAACATCCCCTGTCAAATGTAAATTAAAATCTTCCATAGGTATAACTTGAGAATATCCTCCACCTGCTGCTCCTCCTTTTATACCAAAAACAGGACCAAGAGATGGTTGTCTTATACAAGTGAAAACTTTTTTACCAAGTTTTCCAATTGCTTGTGATAATCCAATTGTTGTGACTGTTTTCCCTTCCCCAAGGGGTGTTGGGGTTATTGCAGTCACATCTATATACTTACCATTAGGCCTTTCTTCTATTTCTTTTAGAATATCAAGAGAAACTTTGGCTTTATAATTTCCATATAATTCAAGATATTTTCTTTCAATGCCTGCTTTTTCTGCAATTTCTTCTATACATTTTATTTCTGCCCTTTGGGCAATTTCAAGATCACTTAACATATTCACCTCCTATTTAATGTAATAGTTTATTTTTTTTAAAAATATATGTCAACAATTGTTAGGTATAGAGAATTTTAAAATTTCTTTTTTAAGTGTTAAAATTGAATTTATGAATAAAGGAAAAGTTCTTGTTGGACTTTCAGGGGGTGTTGATTCTTCTGTAAGTGCCTTATTATTGAAGGAAGAAGGATATAATGTTATAGGAGTATTTATGAAGATATTTGATGAGAAAAATAAAGAGTGTATAGGAAGAAAAGTTGCTTGTTATGGTCCTGAAGAGAAGGATTTAGAAGATGTTGAAAAAATTTGTAAACTTTTAAATATACCTCTTTATGTAATTGACCTAAAAAAAGAATATAATAAATTTGTTCTGGATTATTATAAAAGAGAATATTTGATGGGAAAGACACCAAATCCTTGTATAATATGTAATAGATTTTTAAAGTTTGACATTCTTCTAAAAAAAGTATTTAAAACAGGAATAGATTTTGATTATTTTGCAACAGGGCATTATGCAAAAGTAATTTATGATTCTACAAGAAAAAGATATATTTTAAAAAGAGGAATAGACCCTGAAAAAGAACAGAGTTATTTTCTTTTTTTACTTACACAAGAACAACTCTCAAAAGTAATTTTCCCACTTGGTGATTATACAAAAAGACAGGTTAGAGAAATAGCAAGGAAGAATAATTTTCACATATCAGAAAAAGAAGAGAGTCAAGATTTTATTGCGGGAGATAGATTTTTTCTCTTTAAAGGAAAAGTAGAAGAAGGTCTTATTGTTGATAAAAATGGTAATGTTTTAGGGAAACATAAAGGTATTGTTTATTACACTATTGGACAAAGAAAAGGACTTGGAGTTGCAAGAGGGAAACCATTATATGTTATTGATATTGATGGTAAAGAAAACAAGATCGTCGTTGGTGAAGAAAAGGATTTATATAAAAAACATATAATTGCTGAAAATATTAATCTTATTTCAATTGAAAAATTAGAAAAAGAGATGGAAGTAGAAGCAAAAATAAGGTATAGACATGAACCATCAAAAGCAAAAATAAAAAAAATAGATGAAGATAAAATTGAAGTGACGTTTCTTTATCCACAGAGGGCTCCTACACCTGGACAAGCAGTTGTTTTCTATAATAAAGATGAAGTGGTTGGTGGTGGTTTTATATCTTATACCTTTTGATTATATTTTTACAAATTTTGGTTTTATGTTATACTAACATTTGATAAGGGGAATGAAACTTTTTAAACAAATAATAGTTTTGAATTTTGGGAGGTAGGAAAAATGGGTTTATGGGTAATTAGAGGATTTTTCATAATTTTATGTGTTCTGGCAGGTTTTTATTGCTTACCAGTAAAAAAAATACTTGGTATATTAATTGGTTTTGTAGGTTCTATTATAGTAATTGGGATTGAAATATTAATTGGTAAAATTCCATGGAAAAAATTAATTCTTGCTGTTGGAGGGTTAATAGTTGGTCTTATTACAGCAATTTTACTTGCCAATTTTTTTCTCTTAATACCATTAGAAAATCAAAGAATTGAAGATTTAATAAGGTTTTCTTTTTATTTTGTATTTTCATATCTTGGTATAATGGGTGGAATAAAGGGTTTTGAAGAACTAGGGTTTATATTACCAATACTTGGAGGGATAAGAGAAGGGGAGAAACTTTTAATTGTAGATACCAGCATCCTTATTGATGGAAGAGTATATGAACTTATGAAAAGTGGTTTTATTGATTATACTCTTATTATACCCAAATTTATAATTAAGGAGTTACAATCACTTGCAGATGCTTCGAGTGATACAAAAAGACAGAGAGGAAGGAGGGGTTTAGAAGTTTTAAATAAACTTAGAGAAGATAATGATATAAAAGTGAGAGTATATGATATTGATTATGAGGATATAGAAGCGGTTGATACAAAAATTGTGAAACTTGCTTCAGAATTAAATGCTTCAATTCTAACAAATGATTTTAACCTAACAAAAGTTGCAGAAGTTCAAAATATAAAAGTTCTAAATCTGAATACACTTACAAACTTAATGAGACCTAGATTGATGAGTGGAGAAGAGATTTCTTTAAAAATAATAAAGGAGGGTAAAGAAGCAGGCCAAGGAGTTGGATATCTTGAAGATGGAACAATGGTAGTTGTAGAAAATGCTTCTAAATATATAGGTAAAGTTGTTGATATAATTATAGACAGTGCCATTCAAACCCCTACAGGAAGAATTATTTTTGCAAAATTGAAATGATATATACGATTCTTGCAGGTGCTGGAAAAGGTAAAAGGTTAAATTCTTTTATTCCAAAAGCATTTGTTGAATTAAAGCATAAAAAACTCTTCCTTTATTCTATTGAGAAATTTTATAAATTTTCTGATAAGATTTTTATTGCCTTCCCTCCAAAATATGTAGCAAAATATGAAAAAATACTAAAAGAATTTTCTAAAGTAATTGTATTAAAAGGTGGTAAAAAAAGGCAGGATAGTATTTTAAAATGTTTGAAAAAAATTGAAAATGAGGGTGGTATTGTTTTGATTCACGATGTAGCGAGACCATTCGTAAGTGATAAATTAATAGAAAAAGTTATTAGAGGGACAAAAAGATATGGTGCTTGTATTCCAGTATGTAAAATTCCAGACACAATTAAAGAAATAGACAAAAGATTTGTAAAAAAAACTTTAAATAGAGAAAAGATTTATATTGTCCAAACACCTCAAGGTTTTAAATTAGACCTAATAAAAAAAGCATATTCAAAAGTTGAAGAAAAAAAATGGGAAGGAAGCGATGATTCTTTCTTTCTTGAAAAAATAAGGTATAATAAAATTTATTGTATTGATGGAGAAAGGACAAATATAAAAATAACTTATCCAGAAGATTTGTTTTTTGCTGAGTTTTTATTGACAAAATGGGAAAAGGGATAACTTATTCGGAAGGGTTTTATGCAAGTGGAGTATGTTGTGGAATAAAAGAAAAAAATGATTTATCTTTAATCTATTCTGAAAAACCTTGCATTGCTTCGGCGACTTTTACTACTAATCAATTTAAATCATATAGTATTTTACTTTCAATAAAAAATATAAAAAATGAAATACAAGCGATATTGATAAATAGTGGAAATGCTAATGCATGTAATGGGAAAGAAAATTGGCAATTGACGAAAAAAATAATAGAAGAACTTGCTGAAAAATTAAAAATTGATAAAAATTCGGTCCTTTTTGCTTCAACAGGGATTATAGGAGTTCCTCTCCCTTATGAAAAGATTAAAAATGGTCTTGATAAACTTATTGAAAAATTGTCAAAAGATGGGAATTTGGAAGCAGCAAAAGGGATAATGACAACTGATACTTTCCCTAAAGAATATGAAGTAAATACGGGTATTGATGGAAGAAAAAAACAAGTATTTATTGGTGGTATGGCAAAAGGTTCTGGAATGATAAATCCTTCAATGGCAACTATGTTATGTTTTATTACAACAGATGCTGTAATAGATAGGAATGCACTTGATATTGCTTTAAAAGAAGCAGTTGAAGATTCATT
>JAOAEP010000095.1 GCA_026416755.1 bacterium
AAGAGACAGCTTATTATACTTTCCCAATTTTTTTGAAATTCAGTTAGTCGTTCATCAATTCCTTCTTCTATTTTATATGTTCCATATTTTAAACCCCATCTAAAACCATCCCAAACTGGTGTACATTTTAACCTTTCAACCGCATATATATCATTTGAAGGCGCATGAGAAGGCAAATATACTATCAATTTTATATCTTTTTCTGCAAGTTCCTCTCCTAAATCCTTAATTAAATCCCTTTTTGATAATCTACTTTTCTTCCTTTTTACAATCTCATCATATGTTTCATTTGGACTGCAATAAAATCCAGAACATTGACCTATCGTAAATATAATCCAACCACATTTAATCTCAGATAATTGTTTAACAAAATTTTTAACATTAAATCTATCAACTTTTTTATTCCATTCTTCAACTTCTAACTTAATTTCTTCATGACAACTTGGATAATCTGCAAGGTAATGAACCATAACTCCCCATTTTCTTTCATACATCCATTCTGCTCTATGTTTCATTCTCTAACTCTCATACATTTCTACTTCATATATCTCTGCCTTTGTACCTTGTTTTACTTTTGTTATAATTATTTTCATTTTTACAGTTTTAATTTTTTCATCAAATTTAAATTCAATAACATCTTCTTTATTATCTTTAACTTCTCCTATCTTTTGCCATTCACCTTTTTTCCATATATAAACTTCCATATCTTCTATCGTCGCTGAATATATTTTTAGTCGCTTAAATTCAGGAACAAATGTAAGAAATTTCATCTCAATAAAAGAAGGATTTTCAACTGATGTGGATTTTGTCCAAGAAGACCAACCTAATGTATCTGTCATACCATCACATAGTGTAAATAGGAACATATTTGATATATAAGTATCTGAACTATTAAATTCTATTTCTCTTCCTTTCCCATAAAGTATATTCCCTTTATTTTTGAAACTATTTTTTATCTCATCTATCTGTTTTTTCAATTCTTCAACTTTTTTAAGACCTTTTCCTATCTCTGGATATGTTAAAATATGCACCTGATATGGATAAAAATTTAACTTAATTTTTCCATCTTTAACATCAACTAATAAATTCTCTCTAACTCCATAAAGTTTCTTAATTTTTTCAAGTTCTTCTGAATATATCTCATCTTCCTGATTACTTTCTGTCATATTAACTGCAATAAGTAAAATTTTTCCGTCTTTCTCTTTTATCAAAATATCTATATCCTTATTTTTATTTCTAAATTCTAATTTTTCATTTGGATGTGTTAACAAAAATTCTTCAAGTTTTTCTATTGTTTCATAAATAAAATCAACACCAAGACGTAAATCAACAGAATTTAAGTGGTCATTATATATAAAAGGAGTAAATCCTTTTGCACCATTTACTATACTTGTCCATATCATACAATTAAACTCATCAAAAGTAGGATAATCAGCAAATCTATCAATAAATCCATAAGTAAATGCTTGAGGAGTACACCATGCTGGGATTTTGTTTTTGGCACTTTGATATACTTCTTCTATTACATTTTTTATTTCTTTTATACTTCTCATTTTCCTTTTTCCACTATCGTCAACACTTGGATTTAAATAAGGATGTGGATTTAATATGTCAGCGCAGTTAGTATATTTCTTAGGTTCTCTTGTTATAATCATTACAGGATGATATGGGTCTTTTTCTTTTATATACTCATACATATATTTTAAATAAACAGGACTTACACCTCTACATTCTGGTTCATCACATAAATAATAAAACCATCTATTTTGGTCTTCTTTCATCTTTTCTATATTATAATCAAGCATATTAAAAACAAATTGGTGAGGTAATACATCTTGTTTTATTCTCATTGTTTCCTCTTTTGCAATTTTTATCAAGTCATCTTTTTTTATTCCATATTTATTAAGAAACTCGTTATTCCATGCAAGTTCTCTTAATCTTTCTGCTTCAACTCCCATCCAACATTCCCAAGTATTTACATATTTACTGTTTGGTTTATTACCATATCTATTTCTTATTGCCTGACTAACAAGGTATATTGAATTTCCATACCATCCTCTTACAAATATTGGTTTTCCATTTACAACAAGATTTAAATTTTCATCTATATATACATAACTTCCTTTTTCTGGTTTTTTTATTTTCTTTATTTTTAATTCTTTTTTTTCAATAATTCCATCTTTTCCTGTTAATTCAACTATTAAATTATATTCACCTTCTTTCAAATCACTTGCCTTAATTTTAAAATCTACTCTTTTATCTACCTTTAAATCAATTTCTCTTGATAAACTTTCTCCTTTAAGTTGTATTTTTAATTTTGAATCTTTTATCTTTTCTTCTGGAATATTTATATATACCTTTCCTTCAATATTTTCTATTCTTTCTTCTGGATATATACAATTTGAATAGAATGGTTTTTCTATTTCAACTTTTAATTTTTCATAATCCACTTCTACCACTTGAATATTACCTGAAACTACATCTTTTTCATTTAAAATTACTATACTTATTTCTTTTTTTCCTTCTTTGCCAAATTTAATATTTTCTACCTTTACTAAATTTCCTCCTTCTTTCAAATTTATTCTTTTGTTAGCAATTTCTTTTTCTGCTTCAAATACTTTAATTTCTCTTAAACCTATTGCTTTTTTCCCAACATTAAGTTTAATTATCAAATCACCTTCTAATTCTTCATTCTTTATCTCTACTTCTGTTTTGGTTATTTTTATATCATAAATAGGATTTTTAATAGGCATATTTGTAAACTTTCTAAATTTTTTTACTTCATGAAAACCTCTGTCAAGAATTGCCCATGTTGATAGTTCATTTACTGGGAATCTATTTCTTGTTATATTCAATAAATATGTATCTGAAAAATCTTTTGAATCTGTATAATAAAAACAATATAAAGGAATTTTAACTTCAACAGACCAATAATTTTCTCCTTTAAAAACAGCACTTTCCCATAAACAACTATAATAACCACCACTAGTATTACCTCCTTCAATCCAATAAGAATCAAATTGTGAATTTGAGGCAGTAACTGCAAATTGATAATAATTCATTCCTTTACCTTCAGGGTCTATAAAAATTTCAACACTATCCATTTCCCAGAAACTTGAATCTCTTGGTAAAAACTCGCTTTTTAACTTATTCATATATGGTTCCTCACATCTTATTCCCAAATAGATTGCATTTTCATCTGTTAAGATTCTAAAACTTGTATCTGCTTTCGGTTTTCCACCACCTTGTGATTGTAAAAGATTAAATCCACTATATAACTTCGCATTTTTCCAATCATCTTCTTCAAGTTTACCATCTATTTTTATCTCTCCTTTTTTAAAATCTGCTTTATATAATTCTTGACAAGAAAGAATAAAGGGAAATAAAAAAATAAAAGGGAAGAATTTCATTTTGGCCTCCTTTCTGTTTTTATTTCAAAATAATTGGCTGTCCATATTGGAACATTTATTTTACCTCCAAGTACAGTTGCTTTAATTAAAAAATTGCCAGGTGAATAAGTATCTATTTCTTTCCCATCCTTTTTAACTGAAGGTTTGTCTATCTTTTCTAATTTTATTTTCCCTATCCATATCTTTTGCTCATCATCTTCAGGTTTTAATTGTAAAGAACTTGAATTATTTACTTTTATTTCATGTGTTATATAAAAATCATAAAAAGTCAAACTTACATCTTCTGCTGGTTCTTTCAATATAACTTTAAAAATAATCTCATCTCCTATTTCTACATATCCTTTTTCTTTAATTGCAGGACTTTCTATTTCAATAAGATATTCTGGTTTTTTTACCATTTTTATATAACTAAAATGTATCTCAGTATTATAAAGAAATATTCTGCAATACTCAAAATTTTTAATATTTTTGTTTGAAAGAAATGGATTGGTAACAAAAAGACCTGGATAAATATGTGTTACAAAGTTAAAAACATTATTAGGGAAAGCCATTAAAAAATCTCTATATCCTTCTCCATAAATAACTTTTTTTATTTCCCAAACAAGATATGGATACTCTGAACTAAATTTAAAGTATCTACCAATAGAGTGCTTATCATTTGAAGGTGATTTTATCCTAAATCCATCTTCAAGTCCTTCAACTTCAAGTTTACCACTCCATGCTTTACCTTCCCAAAATTCTTTTTTTCCATATTCAATAATTGCAAAATTTTTCCCATCTTCAATCCATAATGTATTTTCATCTGGATTATACTTTACTGCTGAGAAACATAAAGTTGAGAAAATATATAATACTATTAAAAATTTCATGGCTTCTCCTTTCTTTTTATAATTTATCTTAACCTTCCCCACGGCATTCTATAATACCAGTCCTGGTTGGGGTCATATGCTTTATTGTAAGTCCATGCTTCAACATGTCCATCAGCAAATGCAAATATACAAATCGAAGTTTTAAGATTATCTGTATTTCCATGTCTTAAATTAAACGATTGGCCTGGAGTAGTACCTAAACAAAAAGTATTGTTCCAAGGAGCAGCACAACCACCATAACCTGTACTTGTAGCTGCAGCATCTCCAAAAATAATCTGTTCAGAAGGTCTTTTTATTTCACTATATTTTTTGTAAGGCATAACAGACCCATAATTTCTTCCTCCAACAATACAAACAGGCATTCCATAATGAGCCTCAAGTTGATAGACTAATCTTCCTCTTGCATTTCTATTTGAAGGGCATTTCAAAATGCCATTTCTATATTTTGGTGGAATTGTAGCCCAATAGCCACCAGTTAATTCTGGCATGTTAAGATATGTTCTCATAATAAATGGCCACCAATATGTTATAGATGGTTCTTGTTCATAAACCATTCCTGAAAATCTATACGCAGCATTATGAACAGCTGGTAAAATCTCATCATAATCTTCAATATACATTTTCCAAGCAAGAGCAAGTTGTTTTAAGTTATTCATACATAAAGACATTCTTGCTCTTTCTCTTGCTTTACTTAATGCTGGTAATAGCATGGCTGCCAAAATAGCAATTATGGCAACCACTACAAGAAGTTCAATTAATGTAAATCCTTTCCTTTTCATAATCTCACCTCCTTTTTTATTTTTTTCTTCTTTTTTAATTTTTCTCATAATCTCACCTCCTTTACACTTTCTCTTTCTATTATTTCAACATCAAATATTATCTTTTCAATTTTTTTATCAGGATTTTTTATTCTCTCTATCAATAATTCAACTGCTTTTTTGCCCATCTCTTCAAGTGGTTGCTCTATTGATGTTAAAGTTGGATTTGAATATAAGCAATTTATTATATTATCAAAACCTATTATACTTAATTCATCAGGAACTTTTATTCCAATTTTTGCACTTTCTCCTATTAAACTTAATGCATAAATATCTCCAAATGTAATCACTGCTGTCGGCCTTTCTTTCATACTGAACCAATTTTTTAATGTCTGTCTTGCATATTCATTTATCTCTTCTGTCCCACCGATTTTCCTCTCAGGCAAATTTATATATTCTTCTTTTATTTCAAGTCCAAAAATCTTAAGCCCTTCAATATATCCTTCTAACCTTTCTTTTTGATGTATTCCAAGTGGCTTCATCCCAAATAATGATATCTTTCTATGACCTTTATTATAAAGATAACCTATTGCTTTTATTATCCCACCTTTATTATCAGGCATAACATAATCACAACTTACTTTCTCAGACCTATAATTTAAAAAAACAATAGGAATTTTCTCTTTCAATTTTTAAATAACATCATCTGGTATTTTTTCTTCTATTATAAGTCCATCAACTTTTTTTAATATATCAGGCCTATATAATATTTCTTGATAATTCTCTAATGCGTAAAGTAAAAGATTTAAATTTTTATTTTTTATAACCTCAAATACACCTGAATAAAATCTGTGATAATAAGGGTCTGATATAGAAACACTTGAAGGAAAGATATATCCAATATTTCCTGTCTTAAACCCATCTTCAACTGGTATATAAAATTTTCTATATCCAAATTCTTCTGCTGTCTCTATAATCTTCCTTCTTGTCTCTGGAGATATCTTTACTTCTTTATTATTTAAAACAAAACTAACTGTCGTCTGTGATACCCCCTCTTTGCAATTTCTTTTTGGTTTACTTTCATATAAATTTTAATTTTGTCAAGAAAATCTTTTTTAGAAAAGATTCAATTTTATTTTTGTTTCTCTAAATAAAAAAATATTAGTTCATTTGGGTTGATTTTATATGTGACTAAATTATTCTTTGATTGAATTTTCTCAATTTTTTCTTCTATTGGGTTTGAAAGATAAAATTCTATATCTTCTTCAATTTTAAATTTTAAACTGAACTTAGTATTTTTATTATCAGTTTCTTTTAAACATAAAATATAACCATTATTATCATTGGATTTTTTAAAGTATAAGATAAAGATGTTATTTTTATCTATTTCAAAAACTCTCTCAACAATCTCTTTAAAATTTTTCTTTATATATTTATCTGAAATATCATATCCAAAATGATTTTCAATTTCTCCTTTTTTAGAAGTAAATAAATATCTAAATTGAATCATACCTGATTGGAAACATTTAAAATTTGTATACCAATAATTATTAATTACATAAGAAAAAACCCACCCCTTTTTTATATCTAATTTTTTTAACCATTTACCTGTATTTATGTCTGAAAGTTGTATAAGTGGACTATCTGGACTTATAAATAATATACTTTTTGAAATATCACTTAAAATAATCCAGTCCTCAGTGGAATAATAATCTTTTGCGGTATTTAGTAACTGTTCCTTCTCTGGGATAAAAATACTTTTACCTGGACCTGATATCTTAATTTTTGGACAAATTAAGTTAAAGGGAAATGCGAAATATACACCTTCTGGATTTATATTTTCTTCCTTAAATAAGGTATTTTTTATCTTAATTATTTTTTCTTTATTACATAATTCAATTTCTGATAAAATGTTTTTACATCCTTTCCCTTTTAATTTTAATATAATCTTTTCTGCTTCTTTGTTTTTGCATTTTTCTGCAAACTTTAGTTTTGAAAAATATCTTTTAAATTTTGCATCTCTTCTTTTTCTACTTTCACTCCATAAAGGTTCTTTAGAATATTCATCCCATATTGAATTTCTTCCTTCTTTAAATACAATTTCTTCAAATATGTATCTATTAAATAAATAGGGAGAATCTTTATCAACCATTTCCTCTTTTAATTCTTTATCAATTATTGAACTTATAGCACCATTTTCTTCATTTATCTCAATTCTATAAAAATCATTTTCAATTTTAAAATCATTATTAATTTTTGAAAAATTCCTTATATTATATTTTTCAAATTCAAGATTTATTTTTTTAAAAATCTCTGTCCCTTTCTTATATAATCTTTCATTTTCAATGTAGGCATTATAGATAAAATTTGACTTTATTTGCCACTGCAAAATTGAATTAACAGAAAATGGATTTTTTATACTTTCACTTGCACCAAAAGTATGTTCTGCGAAAAAAAATAGGTTTTCCCAAATTTCATATATTTTTTTTGATGGATATTTGTGTAAACTAAGAATCTCAAGATAAGCATAAATTAGTTCGTTTTCTAAAACTTTTCTGACACTTTCTAAATATTTAGATACTTCAAAAGCACATGAAGCATTTCCATCTGCCCACCAATCAGGCCATGCTTTTTTATGTATCTCAAATTTATCAAAATATTTTTTTTCCATATATTTAAAAAATTTTTTAGGTGTTGAAAAAATTATAAAAGGTTGTTTTTCTTTTCCGTTCCATTCTTTTATAATTTTGGATATTTCAATTGATGGCGGTTGATTATCCATGGCGACTTGTATACATATTGCATCAAAAGGATAATTATTATAAAAATTTTCAATAAATTCATTTAAGTTTTTTTTAACTTTTTCGTATGATTCTAAAAAACCAATATTTATCCCTTCTGCATACCAAAAATTCCTACTTGCATTCCAAACAAGAACTCTACTATCATCAGGAGAAATCCACCAGAAAGGAACTAAAACAGATGGTGCAAAAGCCCTTATTTCATTTGTTGCCATCAAAAGGTATCTTATTCCAATTTTATTTAAAATTTGAGGTAGATTCCATGGAAGCCCATTAATATCACAATTCATTGCAGTAGTTATCTTTATACCGTATTTCTCCTTTAGTTCTTTTATAAAATATAAACTTCTTATTAAGGTTTCAATGGTATAAAGTTCTGTCATATTTAAATAAAGTCCAGTTATTTCAATTCTTCCTTCTTTTACTCTTTTAATAAATTCTTCTATTTTTCGTTGTCTATTTTCAAAATAATGTTTAACCTGCCATAATGTTTCACAAGTCCATCTAAATTTTGCTTCTTCAGGATAATCTTCTGTCTTCTTACAATAGAAAAGAACATCATCAAAAAATTTAATATAATCATCAAAAAGTTTTGTTTGAATATCTGTATATCCAATGTCTGTGTGTGTATGATGGATTAAAAAAATTTTATTTATCATTTATTGCCTCCAGAATTGAAATCCAGGACAATTTACAAATTTCCAACCAATATCAAGTTTTTTTATTACTTTCCCAATTAGACTTATAGATAAGGTTCTGAACCATGTAGCAAACATAGAACTTTCATTTATTTTTGAATACATTTCTTTATGTCCATATTCAAATTCTTTATCTTTAAAAAACAAAATCCACCATCTTCATTCTGATGAAATAAAATATTTGAAATTGTTTTATTAAGTGCTTTTTTTACATCTTCCCTTCTATAATCAATTTTGAAATATAATCTTACAAGTGGGTCTATACAATCAATATCCTGAAAAGCAGAACTTATTGGATGATGAGGACCTAAAAAACCACCTTTTTCGTTCGGAAGAGACAAGATTCTATCAATAATTATTTCTTTGTAATTAAAATCTATATTGTCATAGAAAAAAAGTAAAAATTCGTGATAACCACCCATAATAACTTCTGATAAACTAATTTTATTATTTAAATCTATATTAGGTCCCCATGTACCGTGTTGTTTATTTTGATTTTTCAGTAACCATTCCAACATAATCTCTACTGAGTTTTTTGCTTTTTGCTTATTATGAAAATCTCTTGAATATTGAAGTAAAGAACCAATATTTAAAATCTCATTTCCTGAGTTGTTTGAACCCTCAGGTGTTTTAAAATTTCTTTCATTTAGCCATTT
Source organism: bacterium (assembly GCA_026416755.1). GTDB lineage: Bacteria > Ratteibacteria > UBA8468 > B48-G9 > JAFGKM01 > JAMWDI01. The sequence continues at coordinate 9,193 of JAOAEP010000095.1, forward strand.
AACTAAAAAATCTGGATTATAAAATTTTCTTAAAAACTTAAATTCTTTTTTTACAACTTCTGATAAACAAGTTAGAGCAACTATTACATGACATGTTAAATGCCGCCATCCCCACCAATCAAAATTTATATATTTACTATCTGAAACAACAGGGTCTTTAAATAAACCGTCATCATCCTGAAAAGAATTTAAATAATTTGCCCATAATTTTATCTTTTCTTTTTCAAATTTTTTTAATTCATTAAATAAATCCAATGTCATAACAGCATAACATGAAGAATAAAAAGTTGGTCTTGAACTTCTCTTACCATAAAAGTATTCATAAAATTTTTCCCCTTTCATGCTTTCAATAAATGACAAAATTCTTTTCTTAATTTCCAGAATATCAAATTTCTTCATATATTTTTTTAAGTGTTTCAAAAACTGATTTTTTACTTCTATTAAATGACACAACTCCTTTATGATTTATTTCATCTGCCCAAAATCTAACAATTGACTTACTTGGGTCAGGATAATCATTAAAAGAAAATGGAAAATAGCCTATAATCTGTTGGAATTTTTTGAAAATTTTAAAACTTTCTTCCAATAAAGCAGAATGATAATCTTCAGAACCTAAAACAAAACCAGAAAAACGGAAGCCTGGTAAACTATCAGCACCAAATTCAGTAATTGCAACTGGTATTTTATGTCTATTGAAAAATTCTCTAAGTTTTATTTCAAGAATTGTTAAATCTAACTTTTCTTCTTTCCAGTTTTCATAATTTTTACCAAGTTTATCATACCAGCCAAAATATTCATTAAGTCCAATTATATCAAGTTTTTTAAAGAATCCTTCTTCCTCTTTTCTCATCAAAATAAGAGATGCATAACTTATAAACCTATTCCTTTCAAGTTTTCTTGCAAATTCAATTAATCTATCAAAGAAATCTTTTGCTCCAGGCAAAAAAGTACTATTTTCATTTCCAATTGACCATGTAATTATTGAGGGATGGTGAGAATAATAATTAAATGTTTCTTGAAAATATTGTTCTGCTAATTTATAATTTTCTTCCTTTACAAAAAAATCATCTGGTATTCCTGCATACTTTTCAAGACAATATATAGGAATATCACACCATACCATAAGCCCTTCTTTATCACATAAACTAAAAAATTCTTCAGATAAGGGAAAATGGACTCTTATAGTGTTTACTCCAAGTTCTTTAATTAATTTTATATCCTCTTCTATCATCTCTTTTGTAAAAACAAGGCCACCAATAGGATTTATTGGTAAATAATTTATTCCCTTTAACTTTATCTCTTTACCATTTAAAAAAATTTTATAATCAACAATTTTAAGTTCCCTTACACCAAATTCTTTCTCAATTTTATCAAGTAAATCTCCATTTTTATCAATTATCTTAAATAAAAATTTATAAACTTTGGGAAAATCAGGAGACCATTTTTTTAAATTATGCAGAGGGAATTTTAACTCTCCTGAAAAATCATCTATTTTATCCTTTTTTTCATAAATAACAGTTTCCCCATCCAAAATATTTAAATAATAATACAATTCATTCCTATTTTTACCTTTAATTTCGTAATTAATTATCCCTTCTTCATTTTCAAAATTTAAAATTAACTTGTCAATTCTAATTTTTCTTGAAATTTTTATATACACAGGTCTATGTATTCCACCATAGTTAAACCAACCAACAACATATGGCATTCTCAAAAGATGTCTTCTATTATCAACTTTTACTACAAGAACATTTTTTCCTTCTCTTATTTTTTCGGTAATGTCAAAAGAAAAAGGAGTATATCCACCTTCATGATAACCAATCTTTTCTCCATTTAAATAAACTTCACAAATATAATTGACACCTTCAAAACAAATTTCTGAAATAAAATCTTTTTTAAAATTATCAATATAAAATTCCTTTGCAAACCATACCACTCCTTCATAAAGATAATATTTTTCTCGATATAAATTCCAAACAGAAGGAATATATATCGTTTCCCAATAATCTCTTGGGAAATCGGGATTAAAATACGGAGTTACAATTACTCCCATATCAATAGTAAATTTCCATACTCCATTTAAATTTAGAATCATTTATACCTCCCTATTTCTTTTTTTATTTATCGGTACTTAAAATTTCTGAAGATATATTCCAAAAAGTGTAATTTTATCACCAAAAAGTCCCTTATATTCTCTTAAATCTATATGTTAAAATCAACTACTTTTTCCATAATTTCAACAACTAAATCTTTTTCTTCAATAAATAGTGGTAACCCATTTTCAAAACCAAAAGTCCTTTCAAGAATAAACCATGCTGGTTCTTCAATAGTTAAAGCAATAAAATCACCTTTTGTTCTTCCTTCTAAATAAGTTCTTATTAAATCTTCTCTTAAATACTCAATAGGGTCTATATCTTCAGGAATTCCTTCTTTTTTCCATCTTTCAATAGTTTTAGGCCAGAAAGAAATCTTACAAATTGGAACTCTATCAGGAATTTTTCCCTCTAAAACCATTCTTATTCTTTCTGATGAACTCATTCTTTTTCTCCTTTTTATTTCTTAGCAATATTTTTTATAAATTTCTATCATTTTTTTAACATTTTCATAAGGTGTATCAGGAAAGAGAGAATCAACAGGAGATAAAATAACTCCTTTTTTTCCATAAATCTCAATTACATCCTTAATTTGTTTTTCTATTTCTTTTTCATTACCATTTTTTAAAGTGAGAGTACTATTTATTCCACCCGCAATACAAAATTTATTTTTTACTTTTTCCTTCATTTCATTTAAATCAATTTTATCAAACACAGGGTCAAAAAAATAAAGAAGGTCAATACCAACATTAGCAAAATCACCAATAAAATTCATAATTCCTGTTGTCATTATATATGCAAATTTTTTACCTGCTTGATGAACTAAATCAACTGATTTTTTCAAAATTGGTAAAACATATTTTTTAAATAAAGAAGGAGACCAAAAATCAGTTGAACTATACCATCCCCTTTGAACTATTATATCTACTTCTCCTTCTTCAATTGCTATTTCTGTTCTCATTAAATCAAATTTAAAAATTAAATCTATAACTTCTTTGAAAAATTCTCCCTCTGTCATTGCTTTAAAAATCGCGTTTTCAATACCCATTAAATATATAACTCCATCCATTCCTAATAAAGTATGTCCTTGAACACAAACAGGTATTTCTGATTTAAATTTTTTTATTAATTTTATTTTTTCTCTGTAATCTTCTAATTGCTGTTTTGTAGGCGGTCGTAATAAATATTCAATTTTTTCTAAATCACTTTCTTCAGAAATAGGAAATTTTTCGCTCCTTGGCAAATTTAAGTCATCTATAAGAACACAGTTATCTCTTTGTATAGGCCAACCATTAGGAATTATTTCTTCCTTTTTTTTCACCTTTTGATAAATTGAACCTTTAGGGGTTTTATATTCTCTTATCATTAAATTTTTCTCTTTATAATCCTTTATTTCAACTTCTTTACTTATACTCCATGGTACAGAAATATCAATAATATCATCAATTCCAATAGATAACCATCTTTTAACCCTTTCAAACTCATCAAATATTGTCCATTCTTGAGGTAATCTATGTATATGTTCAAGTCGCATTGTATACCAGTATTTTACTTCTTTACCATTTCTATTCCATCTTAATGATTTATCAGGAGAAAACCCAAAACACCAGCAATACAAAGGAACTCTATCAACATCCTTATTTTCTAAAGCAGATAATATTCTTTCTCTTGAATTCATTTTTATCCCTTTCTTACATACTTAACCTTTATATTTTTAAATAATTCTTCTATTTCATCGCCAACATGTCCATATCCTATCATCCAGTGATGTCCAAAACCATATTCTTCAATAATTTTCAAAAATTCCTCAATTTTAAGTGGTAACATAATCTTAACAGGGTTGCCTGGAAAAACCATATCTGTCTTTATTGCTTTACCTTGAATAATAAAACTTCTGAAATTGTCCCTTCCTCCAACTAAATTGATAAGTGTAACATCTCCTTCTTTTGATGGGAATTGACAACAAACTCCCTTATTTGCAAGACGAACTGATGAAAGTATTATTTTTCCTTTTTCTTCTGCAAGTGAAAAACTACTGCTTCCACAATGAGAAAATATTGCCCAATTTTCATTAAAATTTATGTCAAGTAAATCAGTATTATTAACAGGATTTCCTGTAAATTTATAGAGTATAAATGTAGCAATTAGAGAATTTACATCTCCTTCACAGGAAGAAACTATTCCTTCTTCTGATAATAAAGAAAAAGCAAGACAAATATCACCCATTAGTTCTGGATAACATTCAACGGTTATTCCATCTATATCTTCTTCTTTTACCCATCTTTTTAAAGCAATGTAAAACTTTATTGAATCAATTAATGCCTTTTCTTGAACTTCTATCTTCTCAACACTCTTTTTTAAAAACTGAATTATATCTAAAATCTCTTTTTTTCTTACTTTTTCTTTCATTAATTTTAAACTATCAATATCTAAAAAAATCATTCTTGGACCAAAAATTCTCTTAATTCCAATCTCATCATAAGCAATCTCAGTCATACCTTTTATTCTATGACCAATTAGACCAAACTTTGATTTTGATAATCTATTTTTTAAAGCAATTATTTTTGAATAAGATATTATTTCCTTATACACATCTTCATCTTCAATATCTCCAAAAACAAATTTATAGGGTATGTCTATTTCTTTTAAAACAGAACATATCTGTTGACCTCCGCAAAGAGAACCATAATGGATTCCAGGGATAGCCCATATAATAACAGGTAATTTAATTTCACTTAAAAGGTCAAGAATTAAAGTATCATCACTCCATGTAGCAAGTAAAACACAGAAAAGGTCAATTTCTTTGTCTTTAAAAAATTCTATTCCTTTTTTAAGTGTTTCTCTATTATCAATAACTCTGTCAAGGATAACAACATTTACCTTTTCAGATAATCTATACCCAGCAATTTTTAAAAGTGCTTCTCCTCTTTCAGCCCCAACCTCAAATTTACTTCTTATAACAAAAAACCCAATTTTACCTGACATAATTACCTTTCATTTAAAAACTTTTCATTTTTTATACTTTTTACCGTCTCAATCATTTTAATAAAGTTTTTAAATTTTATCATTGTATTTACCTTGATGTTCCTATGAAAAGTCCTCCTTTATTTAAAGCATTTGTTTCATATATTTGTCTTTTTACTTCTTTTTCTACATCATAAATACTCCCTCTTTCCATTAAATTAACACCATCAACACCACCAGCCCAGATAATATTGGGATATTTGTTTTTTAATTCAACTATATCCATTCCACAAGATAATTCAAGACAGTAAAATCCATCCACTCCTATTTTTATAAAATCATCAATTAAAATTTTATAATTTCCATCACTGTGATAGATTACTTTAATTCCATAAGCATGCCATACATCAATCTGTTTTTTAAGATATGGGAAAAAATATCTTTTATAAAATTCAGGAGAAAAAATAGGCCCTGTTTTTGATGCAATATCATCTGGAATTAAAATAACAGGGAATAATTTTAAAACTCCAATTAAATCTGCCTTTTTTACTTCATATTCGGTCCTAAATTCAAAATATTCTTCAATAATTTCTGGCTCATCATATATTAAATAAGTAAGTGGTTCTATTAATCCATGATTCCATAGTTCGCATAAACCAACACTTGTAGGATAATCACATATTACAGTATCATCTCCTATTAGTTTTTTGATATTTAAAATCTTTTCTTTATCTATATCTGGCGATTTTATTACCCAGGTGCTCCAATAATCATCCTGGTATATTGTTCCATATTCTTCTACCCATCTTTTTCTTCCTTTTGGAGGAAATGAAGGAAATGTCATATCAAGTGTTTTCCTTATAACTTCACATATATCATTTAAAGAATAATTAAAACCATTTATTTTTCTACCAGTGTAAAAAGAGATAACCTCTGGATTATAACTTACTTGATCATGAATTGCCACTCTATCCACATCTTCAAAAATTAATGTTCTTTCAACTCTTTCTCTTTTTGATAATTCTTTCATATTTTTTTCAATATTTTTACTGAAAGTGGCTCAATAAGTAATTCTTTTTTATATTGTTTTTCAAATATATCAATATATTTATCGCCAATTTTCAAACTTACTTTTTCATTTGTTGGATTTATCAAAAACAAAATTTCATCTTTTTTATAAATCTTTTTTCTATATAAAACTTTACCAATTTTATTTTTTCTTAAATTTAAACTATCTAAAAGTTTTTCAAGGAATTTTTCTGTATCTTTATCTTCATAAGTTAAAATTGAATGCCCTAATAAAGTTCCTATAAGAAAAACTTTTCCTTCTCCATATTTTTTTACCACTCCACAGGTATCTCTTTTATAAATTAAAATCTCTTCTCCATCAAAACACTTAAATGTTTGAATATATAAATTTGGTAAAACTCTATATTTATAAAATTGACCCTCTCCTTCAAGATATTCACAATTCACATATTCAATCCATGTCGGTTCTTCAGCAGTCCATAAATTTATACCTTTTTCCCTAACCATAAATAAATTTTTATGCTCTACACCCCAAAATTTAGGATCTATAATCTTTTCTTTCCTTGCAAATCCATACTTTGTATATCTTCCAGGACATGCCTCTGAAATCAAAACTCCACCTTCTTCAACATATTTCTTCAACTTTTCAAATGTTTTATCATCAATGGAAATGGGAAATGGCAGAAAAACTATTTTGTATTTATTAATATTTTCAATATATTCTTTATTTAAAAAATCAACCCAAATCCCATTTTTCCATAAAAATTTATAAATACCTCTTATTGTATATATTAAATGTTGAGTTGCTTTACCTTCTTTTATAGGTATACATTCAAGAAAATTAAACTTATCTTCATCTATTAATATTGCAAATTCATTATCTTCCATTTTACCTTCTGAAAAAATTTCTCCATACTTATTGATTATCTTTGATATCTTACCTGACTCTTTTGCTCTTTCTGTTAATTTCCCATCAAAATCAATAAGGCCAAATCCATATGCTTCCTGCCAAAAAATTTCTTCTTTGTGATTCCAAAAACATAATCCATTTATTCCAGTTGATAATGCAGTTAATACCCATCTTCTTATATCTTCTTTATTTGGAACTCTTCCTCTATTTAAAAAAGAAACAATTGGTCCTCCTTGAAATTCTGCAGCCCAATATTTTTTACCCATACATGCACTTCTTATATAATCAAACTTAAAAGAAATATTATTCCACATTTGAAATAATTTAATTTCATTTTCAGAATAGTCATTTTTATCCCATCTATCTTTTACACTCCAATCTGGATATACTGAACAACCGTAAAAATCAATACTTTCCGCAAATTTCCAATCTTGTCCACTACCTATATATGGAAAAGCAACATGAGCAAAAATTGGTCTATTATGTTCATCATTTTCTTTTATAACTTTATATTTGAATTTTAAAACTTCTGCCAAATAAACATTGTTCATATAATATTTAAAATCTATAATAGAGGGAACGGATGAATAATATCTTGGGGGTTCTATTTCATTCCAATTTCCAAAACCTGTTTTCCAAGTTTCATTTAATTTTTCCAAAGAACCATATTTTTCTTCTAACCATTTCCTAAATTTATCAAGTGTATATTGACAATAACAAAAGCCAATTTTACCAGGATACATAGGCCAAAAACCTATTTCTTGCCATATATTCCATGCAATTATATTTTTATATTTTGATATTTTTTTTATAACCTCTCTCAAAAACCTTTCTGCTTCTTTTCTTATACCCGGATTATTCCAACAAGGACCTGGTTTTCCATCCGCTGGCAAAAGATATTGAGTTGGGTCTTTATGTATTGTCCCATCATTATAAATAAGATATGCATCAGGATACTTTTTCCATAACCAAGCAGGTGCTTGTTCTAATGTGAAACCGAAATAAACGTATAGATTTAATCTTTCAGTATCTTTAATTATTTTTTCAATTCTTGAAATATCAATTTCGCCTTCATTTTTTTCATCAATTGCCCAGGACTGTTGAATTTTAACCATATTAAATCCAAGTTTTTTTAAAATCTTTAAATCATTTTTTATTTCTTCAATAGGTAAAGAAGGTTCTCTATAAATATGGCATCCATAAGGAAAAAATTTTTTATTCATTTTTTAAATCCTTTAATACCTTTTTAAACATCTTTATTTTCTCTTTTATTTCTTTTTCCTTCCAATCAGGATTAACTGGAACAATAACTGTCTTACTTAAATTCTCTATTGACTTTGGATACATTTCTTTTGTAAATGTATGCCTTAAATCTTTATTTTCTGGGAAATTATATGGGTTTAATACATCTTTATGCCATATCCTTTTTTCTATAATTGGTTTCCAGTCAAACCAGACATGTTTTTTTGAATCAATTGGTCTATATCCACCTGCGTTTAAAGCAAATTTTTTAGCAATATTCTCGTCTTCAAATCTAAAGGGTATCATAACTCCACAATCTCCATTTATATCATTTGAAGGAGCAAATTTAAAACCCTTAATTTCTCTAAGTTCTTCCATAATTCTTCTTTTATTTTTCCTTAAATCCTTTAAAATTTTATCCAGTCGTTTTAACTGCACCCTCATTATTGCTCCCATTATTTCATCTGCTCTAAATTGTAATCCTAAAAATATAGGTATTGAAAATTCACTAGCATAAGGTCTAAAAGCAGTTCCACTATCATGAAAAATACTTGCTTTCTCATATAAAATCCTATCATTTGTTACTAAACAACCACCTTCTCCACAACTTATTATTTTAAACCAGTTGAAACTATAAGCACCTGCATCTCCAATACTACCAAGCCGTTTACCTTTATAACTTCCTCCAACTGCTTGGCACGCATCCTCAAGGACTTTTAGGTTATATTTTTTTGCAATGTCCAAAATTTTATCCATATTACAAGGAAATCCAACCATATGAACAGGAATAACTGCTTTTGTATTTTTTGTAATTTTTTTCTCTAAATCTATAGGGTCAATAGTACATGTCTCATCTACCTCAACAACTACTGGAATTGCTCCTACCATTAAAACACTTGTTGCTGTTGCCATAAAAGTATAGGAAGGAATTAAAACTTCATCACCTGGCCCTATATCAAGACCAACAAGTCCGCATATTAAAGCAGCAGTTCCACCTCCTGACATAAGTAAAGCATATTTTGTACCAATTTTTTTTGCCCATTCTTCCTCAAATTTATCACATTCTCCTTTCCTTTTTTTTACTCTAAAAAGTTCTTTGCTCTTTATTACTTTTTCAACTGCTTTTACTTCCTCTTTCCCTATTCTATACATTGTTTACCTCCTTTGTTGTCTTTCTTATTATTAATTCTGGTTTAAATATTATTTTTTTTGGTTTTAAATCAGGATTTTTAATTTTTTCAACTATAAGAATTGCTGCTTGTTTACCAATTTCATAGTTTGGCTGACTGACAGTTGTTAATGGTATATGAAAAATTGAAAGAAAATCAATATTATCATATCCAATTATTGAAATCTCTTCTGGAACTTTTACACCATAATCATTTAAATTATTTATTACGTCTATCGCCATTATATCACTCCAACAGATTATTGCTGTAATTTTTTCTTTCATTACTTCTTTTATATTTTCTTTTAATCTCTGTTTGTCAAAATTATTCTCCATAATATATTTTTTTTCTATTCCGTATTCATTTAGTGTTTCTATATATCCTTTTTTTATTTGGTTATCTGAGTATATATTTCCACCAATTCCAAAATAAGCAATTTTTTTATGCCCAATTTTTATAAGATAATCAGTTGCAATTTTACCACCATAAAAATCATCATCTCCAACAAAATCAAAAGACCCTTCATCTATATTTTCACTCATTAAGACAAAAGGAATTTTTTTATTTGTCAAAATTTCTACTTCTTTTAAATTATTCATTATCGGGGTCAAAATTATTCCATCTACTTTTCTACTTATCATCTCTTTTATATAATTTTGTTGATTTTGCTTCTCACTAAAACATATAATCAAAGCAAAACCATAGTTAAATAGAGAGTCATTGATACCTTTAATTCTTTCAATTGTGGTTGGATTTCCAAGATAGGGTAATACAAGACCAATTGTATATGTTTTTTTCTCTACAAGGCATTTTGCTATTGAATTTGGAATATAACCCATTTCTTCTGCAATCTTTTTTATCTTTTTTTTTGTTTTTTTTGAAATATCACTTTTATTATTGAGTGCCTTAGATACTGTTGCTTTTGAAACGCCTGCAATTTTTGCTATATCTTTTATCGTAACCATTTTCTTATTTTTTTTACTAAATAATACTACATCATAAAATTTTTGTCAAATAATTTTACTTAACCGTTTTAGAATAAATTAACAAAACTAACATTATCTTAAACTAAATTAAAATTTCTGAAGAGTATAAATTGCTCTTAAAAATTGAAAAGGTAAAATAGGAAAAACAAGGTATGCATCAATTCCATACTCTATCATAAATTCTTCTACTGCTTTATCAAATTTAGATACAAGTATAAGAAATTTACAATCTTCAAATTTTCTCTTTATCTCTTTTACTATTTTTTTTGTCTTTATATCCGGAGTTTCAATTTCTAATACTGCTATATCCACACAATTTTCTTTTTCAATCCTGTTAATTAAATCTTTATCATTAAACAAAAATCCAAAACATTCATAACCATTTCCTTTTAAATATAGAGTAAATTTTTCCAGTAGAATTTTTTCTTTTGTAATAATTAATATTTTTCCCATTGTTTTTATTATAAACCATAATAACTTTAAGTCAACATATTTTTTAATAACTTTCAGTTTGTTTTAAGAATAGGGGTATAAAGTTATAATAAAAGCAAATGAAAAAAGAATTATACATTAAAAAAATTGGGGAAAAAATCAGAGATATAAGAAAAGAAAAAGGATATACCCAAAGTGAACTTGCTTTTAGAATAGGAAGAAGTCCAAATTTTATTGGTCTTATTGAGAGAGGAAAAAAAATACCAAGTTTAGATACTTTAATAAAAATAGCAGAAATACTTGAGGTAAATCCATCTGTTTTTTTTGTTAACTTTAATTATAAAGTGGGAAAAGAGGATATTCTTGTAAAAAAAATTAGTTCAATTTTAAAGGAAGGTTCTCAGAAAGATAAAAAATTAATATATCAGATAGCAAAATCAATTGTAAAAGGAAAAAGATAGTTCTACTTTTCTTCTATTACAAAATTTTTAAGTGTTCCTATCCCTTCAATATCAACTTCAACTATATCTCCTTCTTTTAAAAAAATAGGTGGTTTTCTTGCAAATCCAACACCAGAGGGTGTACCTGTTAGAATAATTGTTCCTGGTAGAAGTGTCATCTGTTTTGATAAATAGGATACAATTTGATAAACATTAAATATCATTTTTGAGGTATTTGAATCTTGCATAACATTTCCATTTAATATTGTCTTTATTCTTAAATTTGTTGGCTCTATTTCTGTTTCAATCCATGGGCCAATAGGACAAAATGTATCAAATGATTTTCCTCTTGCCCATTGTTTATCTCTTTTAAGTTGACAATCTCTTGCACTCACATCATTACCACAAGTATAACCAAAAATATATTCTTTTACTTCTTCTTCACTAACATTTTTACATTTTTTACCTATTACAACTACAAGTTCACATTCATAATCAACTTCATTAGGTGCTTGTTTAGGTAAAATAATTGGTGATAAATGCCCTGTTAAAGAAGTAGTTGCTTTTAAAAATATAATTGGTTCATTTGGGACTTCATGCCCTCCTTCTTCTGCGTGTTCTTTATAATTTAAACCAAGAGCAATAATATTTGGTGGGTCAGAGGGTGGTAAAAACTTAATCTCGTTTATATCAAAAATTTTCCCTGTAAATTCAAAATCATTTTCAAAAGTTCTCCAGTTTATTTCAAAAACTTTATTATCTTTAAAAATTCCATAATGTTGCTTCTCTTTACTTATAAATCTTAAAAATTTCATATCTCTCTCCTTTTCTATGGAAAAAACTATTTACCTTTCTTTTAAATACTCTTCATATTCTTTTGAAATTTGTGTAATTTCAAAAGATATTATTTCAGGAACTTTATATGGATGATTTTCCTTTATTTTTTTCTCAACTTTTTGAAAATTTCCCTTTTTACATTTAATAAAAACTAACCATTCTTTCCCTTTTTCAATTTTCCCTTCCCACCAGTAATGACTTTCAACAGGACCTATAATTTGACAGCAAGAAACAATTTTTTCATTTAAGATTACTTTTATAATCTTTTCACAAACTTTTTTATTTGGACAACTTACAATAACTTGAATAAATTTCATAAATTTGCTTTGAAATTTTTTATTTCAGGGTAATCATCTTTATTTTCAATTTCTTTTAGTTGTTGATATAAAGATTGTTGTTGTCTTGATAATCTTTTAGGAATTAAAACTTTAACTTTAACAAACATATCTCCTTTACCATATCCATTCAATTTAGGAAACCCCATATTCCTTAATCTTAATAGTTCTCCACTTTGAGTTCCTGGTGGTATTTTTATTTTTGCCTTACCAGTTAAAGTAGGGATTTCAATTTCATCTCCTAAAACAGCCTGAGTAATTGTAATTGGAACTTCTATATAAATATTTTCTCCGTCTCTTTCAAATAAAGGATGCTTTTCAATAAAAACTGTAACATATAAATCCCCTCTTTCCCCTTTATTTGGTCCAATATCTCCTTCCTTTTTTAATCTTAAACTCATACCATTTTCAATGCCTGCTGGAATTTTAACAAGAATTTTATGCATATTCCTTACTCTTCCAGTTCCTCTACAATTTTGGCATGGATCAGATAAAACCTCCCCTTCTCCTTTACATTTTGGACATGTTTGAGAAATTGTTATAAAGCCAGAAGTCCTTATAACCTGCCCTCTACCTTTACAATTTGGGCAAGTGACTTTTCCAGTTTTACCTTTACTTCCTGTGCCATTACAAACTGAACATTCATCAAACCTTGATATATTTACATATTTTTCTGTTCCTATTGCAGCTTCATTTAAAGTTATATAAATTCTATATTCAAGGTCAGAACCTCTTGCTTTCCTTTTCTGAGTTGTTTTTGTAGAAAAATCTGAACCAAAAATATCACTAAAAAAATCACTAAAAATATCACCAAAAATATCTGAAAAATCCATCCTTACTCTTGAAAAATCCTGTGTCCAATCAAATCCAGTTGGTCCAAATCCAGCGTGTCCATAAGTATCATAAATTTTCCTTTTTTCAGGGTCTGATAAAACTTCATATGCTTCTGTAATTTCTTTAAATTTTTCTTCTGCTTCTTTATTCCCCGGATTTCTATCAGGATGATATTTTAAAGCAAGGTCCCTATATGCCTTTTTTATTTCATCAATTGAAGCATCTCTTGAAACACCCAAAACTTCATAATAATCTCTTTTTTCTGGCATTTTTTTCTCCTTAAAGTATTATTTTACATTTTTTTGATATATTTATAAACAAAATTTTATACATTTTGAGTGGATTTGTTAATTATTGTCAGTCAAAGGATATTGCTTTTCTTAATATTTTTATTACATCTGTTATATCTATCTGTCCATTTCCATCCATATCTGCAAATTCAAGATTTTCAGGGTCAAGTCCTATTGCCATTCTTAAACATAATATTACATCTATTATATCTATAATAAAGTCGCCATTTATATCTCCCTTCTGCCTTTCTCCTTTTATCAAAATTTCTACATTATCAATTGCCCAAAACCAGTCATAATATGCATCATAGTAGTGCCATCTAAATTTTACATTATTCTTGCCTCTCACAATATTTGAAATATCTATAATAACTACTCTTTCATCATCATATCCCTGCCATCTTTTTAAATTTTTCCAATTTTCCTCTTCAATTTTTATATCTAAATCAGCAGTTTCATTTGAATAATACCAGAATTTATGTGAAAATTTTAAGTAAATTTTTTTATAATTTGGAAAATTAAAAGATTTAGAAATAAGTTGTTCATCCATTTTTTTATTCCCTGCCCAATCACTATCTACAATCATAAATGGTTCTGTTAAATAGGGACTTCTTCTATTTTTTGGATTTTGACTCATCCATGTAAAACCATCATTAAATCCATCAATAATTTCCCAGTTTGAAGGCAATCCATTTGAAAAATCTTCTGAAAAAATTTTTATATACCCTTCAAATAAATTAGATGAAAAAAAACTATATAAAAATTCATCCCACATTGTTTCTTTAGGGAAAATTATAGTATTTTCATTGTAACCAGGGTCAATTGAAGAAAAATAAGAGGGAAAATAAATAGTAAGTCCATATGCTTTATCATTTGGATTTTTATCACATATTACTGCTTGATTGAAGATAATTTGAAACTCTTCAATTAAATTTTTTATATTATCATTTTCTGCAATTAAATAATAATTTTCCCAAAAATTATAAATATCAGCAAATTCACTATCAAAAATTAGTGTTTCTTCTCTGGCAAGAAAAATAGGTAGGTAATCATTCAAATTAATTATTTCATTAAGGAGTTGGTTTAATTTTTGATTCAATTGACCTATTTTATTTAATTTTATTCCTGCTAATGTTTCTTGATTTGTTGAATTTATAATATAAAAAGTAAGTTCTTCAGCAGTTGCATTTGGATTATTTTTTAATGAGAGTAGAAAACCAGTATAATTCCATCCTTCGGTTGTTTCTGGACTTTCTGAAGAAACAAAAATATTTGCAAATTCTTTTATTTCAGTCGCAACTTCAATCATACCCATCAAACATGCATCAAAACCAATTAAATCAAAATAATTATTTGAAAGTGCTGACCTTACCTCCTTCATTGAGAGATAATCATTACTTGTATCATCATAACATACTTCTTTATAAGGAATTCTTTTTTTTCCTATTTCTTCTAAAATTGAGATTGTTCTCCAGCCACTTCCATGATTCCACAAAATTAAAGCATATTTTTCAGCAGGGTAATTTATTTTTGCCCAATTAATAAAATCAATTAAAGTTTGTGGATCTCCCATATTTACTTCTCTTCCACCTATTCCATCTCCCCAATTTTTTATTGAATTTGCTCTTGTTGGTATCATTCCATAAGTTACATAAAATCTATTACATTCTGTCCAGTTATCAAATCTTCTATCATATCCATTTATTCTATCAAATTGAACAACTATATTTACATTCTCATTAGAACCAATAGATGCCATTTCAAGAAAATCATTAATTGCAAACTCTTCAAGGTCATTATCTCCATCAAGATAAACCATAACAGTCCATTTAGCACCAAAACCATTTAAAAAAAGACAAATAAAAATAAAAAAACCTAAAGTTAGAAATTTCCTTCCCATTTTATTAGAAAAATTATAACATAAAAAAATTTTCTCTTTCACTTGACTATTTTAATAATCTGGTTTTAAAATATTTTTAAAAGGAGGGAAATGAATGGGATAATCATTTCATTTTTCCTATTCTATATTTATTCTTTTATTTTTGCAGAACCAATGATTTCTGCTGGTGGTAATTTTACAGTAGCAGTTAGTGAAGATGGATATGTTTATGCATGGGGTAATAATGATTATGGACAACTTGGAGATGGTACTTTTATTACTTCTTATGTCACGGTGAAGGTAAAAGGAGTAGCAGGAATCGGATATCTCTCTGGAATAAAAATGGTTTCTGCAGGTTATACACACGTTATTGCATTAAAAGAAGACGGAACTGTTTATGTTTGGGGAACTCTTCAATATACACATCCACATGAAGGATGGACAAGTGGTTTATTGGGTGGGATTCCTGAAGGTGCTCCTTTGATATCTTATGAACGTTATAATGTAGGTCAAAGTAGTTATCCAATTCAAGTTATGACTGAAGAACTTCATATTGATCCAGAAAGAGGACCTTATTTTGAGTATAAACCATTAAAAAATGTTAAATTGATCGCTTGCTCTTTTTTTCACTCAGTTGCTTTAAAAGAAGATGGAACAGTTTTGTGTTGGGGAGTAGATGTTGGAGATCAATGTGGATTGGGGAATACATCTGCTTTAGTATATCCTTATCCCCATGAACTAGTTAACACATACATTTATAATCCATATACACGAAGAAATGAGATATTAACAGATGTAAGATATATAAGTGCAGGAGATTGTTTTACAGTTGCAATAAAAAATGATGATTTTTTATGGTTCTGGGGCGAAAATAGTTTTAGAGTATACTCAGATTATGCAGATGGATATGCTCGTCCAAGTAATGTTGGTAATATATTAACTGTAGATAGTGGCCCTACTTATTTCATTTTACTATCTAAAGACCAGACTGTTAAATTTTGGGGTAACGCTAATTATAATATTGGTATACCGTATTTTGGAAAAACACCTATTCAAATACCAAATCTCTCAGGAATTATTTCTGTTTCTGCTGGCGGAGGATTGGGTGTTTCTCCCATGGGACATGTTGTTTGTTTAAAAGCAGATGGAAGTATTTGGGGTTTTGGAGAAAATGGATGTGGACAACTTGGAAATGGGAAAACAAACTGGTATGAGTTGGAGCCGCAGAAAGTTTTAGGATTAAATGGTACTGGTTATTTGAATCTTTTTAATATTTGTGTTATTCCTAATCCTTTTAATTTTCCAACTACACCTATAGGATGTAAAAATTTAATGACTTTTTTTGTTAAAAATATTTCAGAAAGGCCAATAACTATTGGAAAAATATTTATAGAAGGAGAATATAAGAATGAATTTTCAATTGAAAGAGATTTTGTTTCTTTTGCTACATTAAAACCAAAAGAAGCAAAGAGTTTTAAAATTATTTTTCATCCAATAAAGATTGGAAGTAAAACTATAAGAGTTATAATTCCTTACGGTAATAAAAAAAGAGAGTTATATATAAATGGAGTATGTGGAACAGTAGAAAATAAAGTTGTAATAAAAGGAACAGTATATGATAAAAAAACAGGTAATCCTATTGAAAATGCAAATATTTTAATAGGTTATTATTCTACAATTACAAATGAAAATGGTTTTTATATGATTGATTGGGCTTCTCCTGGAATTTACAATTATGCAGTTTCAAAGGAGGGATATGTTTCTTCTTATGGGACAATTGAACTTACTTCAGCAAGTGTAATAAATAAAAATTTTTACTTAATTCCATCAACTACTGGAGAAAAAATTGAAATTACGGAGATAAACACAAAATATAACCTTCCTCTATATTTTCTCGGCAAAGTATCTTTTCCTGTTGAATTTTCTGTATCTGTTGATTGGAAAAATTATACACCTTATAAAGCAATTTTTAAAACAACAAAATCAAATAAAATTTATGAATGGGAAGCAAGTCAATCAAACCCATATTTACCAAAAATAACAATTGATATAGGAGAACTTGAACCTGGAGATATTTTAAGAGTTAAAGCAATATCAGGAGAAGGTAGTGCGTCTGAGGAAAAGGAATTTATATTTGTTATAATGAAGCCCCTAATAGGAGATTTTAAGGTTATAGATATAGGTAGTTATTTTTATTATCAAGTTCCATATTTTTTAGAAGGTTTTTCTTTTATTAATGAAGGAATTGAATCCGACTTAATTCCAACAGAAATTCCATTTTTTGGAGGAAGTAGTATAAACTTACTTTTTACTCCTGTTTTAAAAGCAGAAGTAATAAATAATACTGCCGAATATTCTCTCTTATATAAGGATTTGATTAAAGGAGGGAATATCGGTCCAGTTGAAATAAATTTTTCACCACATTTTGGGCTATCTGGAGTTTATTCTTCATATTTAATGAAATGGCAATGGAATGGTTTTATTGGTCTTCTAACAGATATGAAATCAGAAACACCTCCATTTTATTTACCAATCCCAATACCAATTCCTATTTATGTTAAAGGAGCATTTCTTTTATCTCTTGACACAAGATTAAATATACTAAATATAAAACCTGTTGAGTTAAGTGGTAACTTTGTAGTAGAACCTGCTGTTAGAGGGATTTTTGGAGTTGGTATTTCAGATGTACTTTCTGCAGAAGGTTGGGTTCAAGCAGGTGCTGAAATAAGTATGCAGTATCCACATCAACCAAATTTACAACAAATTTTAATTGTTGTTAAGTGTGGTTATACAGTTTATTTCATTATAGGTGAATATGAAGCTGGCCTCTGTGAATGGCAATGGAAACTTTATGGGGATAAAAGAAATCCAGAATATAAAAAAATTATAAGTGATGAGAAATGGAAATTAATACCGCGTGACTATTTAATCAATGAAAACTATGGAATTTTTAATAGTGGGAAGAAAAAAGAAATATCAAAGAAAACAATAGAAGATAAAAATTATACATTTTTAAAAGCCATACTACAAGAAAATGTTTTCCCATTACCACAACCAAAACTTATTTCAAGAGGAAACAATTTATATCTTGTTTATCTTTACGACAATCCAGAAAGGAGTTCAATAAATAGAACTGTGCTTGTTTTTACATCTTATAATGGAAACCAATGGAGTTCCCCTGTGTATATATATGATGATGGAACACTTGATTTTCATCCTGATTTAGTTGTTTTTGATAATGGAGATGCTATTTGTACATGGGAAAATATAAAAGAAATTTTATCTGATAACTTCCCAATTCAAAATATTCCAGAAAAAATGGAAATAACTGTGGCAAGATATAATTCTTCTATAAATATGTGGGAAAGAATTCAGAATTTAACCAATGATAATTATTATGATAGAACTCCTCTTGTGAGAGGTGAATTAAACGACCTTTTCTGCATTTGGATAAAAAATAAAGGAAATAGTTTTATTGCTTCTCAAAATTATCCAGATGAAATTTATTATTCAAAGTGGAATGGAGAAAATTGGACTTCTCCAGAGAAAATAAATGAATTTAAAATACCGGTTTTGAAAATGGATTTTATTTATAAAAATGGATATGGTTACATTGTTTTAAATTGTGATACTGATTCTAATTTACAAACAATTGAAGATAGAGAGATTTATTTAATTAAATATGAAAATGGTATATGGAAAGAACCCATAAAACTAACAGATGACAATGAAGTTGATGATAATCCAAAATTAGTTTTAACCCATGACAATAAATTAAAACTTTTCTGGATAAAAAAGAATGGAATTTTTGAATGTGAAGAATTTAATGTAGAAAATAAAAGATTGATAAGAAAGGAAAATTATTCTTCCCAAATAGCTGATTTTAAAGTTACATCTTCTGAGAATGGGAAAATTGCTATTATATGGACAGAACCATCTGGTTATACATCTGATATCTATTCTATTTTATATAACCAAGATTTTGATATTTGGAGTGAAAAGATAAATTTAACTGAAGATGAAGAGGTGGAAAAATATGTTTCACCAACATACTTTAATGAAGATTTGTCTATTATATATCTCAAACAGAGATATAAAACAAAAGAAATTCCAACGAAATCAAATATTCCTAACTTGAAATCCTTCATGATGCCTTCTCTTATAAAAAGTGAAATTTCTTTTCTACAATTTATTGAAGGAATTGACATATCAGTTGAAAATATAATAATAACTCCTGAAAATGCTTTGCCCGGAGATATTATCTTTTTAGAAACAAAAATTGTAAATAAAGGAGAAAAGCCGTTAAGTAATTTTGATATTGTTTTTTACATTAATGATAATGAAGTATTAAGAACAAAATTTGAAGATATTATAAATACTGGTGAAGAAAAAATACTATTAAATGAGTTTATAATTCCTACTATAGGTTTTCCATTCTCATTGAAAGTTGTGGTTGATCCTGAAAATAAATTGGGTGATAGAGATATTTCAAACAATATAAAATTAGTAAAATATGGTCTTCCCGACTTAAAAATAGAAAATTTATCTGTTTTTGAAAAAAGAGAAAAATTACAGATAATTATAAGAATTAGCAATAAAGGGACTTCAGATAGTGGGCAATTTACTTTGAAAATAAAAAATGAATTAGGATTAATTACTCAAAAAGACATTGAAAATTTAAAGAAAGAAGAAAGTCAAGATATTGTTTTGGAAATAGAAAAAGGATATAAAGAGTTTTTTGTTGTTCTTGATGAAGAAGATTATGTGGAAGAAAAAAATGAAGAAAATAATTCATTGTATTTCTTTTATGAAATTTTTGAAAAATCGGGTGATTTAAATGGTGATAATGAAATAGATATAATTGATGTAATTTTATGTTTAAGGCAGGCAATTGGACTTGATGAAACAAACTTTATTTTTGCTGATATAAATAAAGATGGAGAAATAGATATTTCTGATGTTATTCTTATTTTAAGGAAAGCGATAGGGCTTATATAAGATTTTTTTACCCTCCATTATATACCTTAAATAAATTTTTAATCTTTTGAGTTTAAGTTGATTCTTGCAAAATAAAAGTAATTCAGTTAATATATTTATAAAAAGCCCCTGTAGCTCAGGAAGGATAGAGCAGCGGTTTCCTAAACCGCGTGTCGCCCGTTCAAGTCGGGCCAGGGGCAAAAAGGAATTTGGATTTACTTGAAAACTTGTATAGAAATAGGTTAGATTAGAAAGGGCGACACAAAGGGGTTATAGGGGAAAGGACTGTCCCTTTTATATAATTAAAAATTAATTTGACAGGGAATAAAAAATATGTTTAATTATTAAGTAATAAAAAAGAAAGGAGGTGAAAAGAGATGAAGAGATTTTTGGTAATAGGTATATTAGGACTTTTCTTAGGGATTAGTTCAATTGCTTCAGCAGAAACAAGTAAAAGTGATAAAAATTTCGTAATCTCTGTTGGATATGGATATTTCTTCAACGGTGCAGATAAATGGGATGGAACAGCAGGAATAGGTTTTGGTTTCTTTTTAGCAGATGCTATGGAATTAAATATAACAGTCAACAGTGCATGGGATTCATTTGGTGATAGTGTAAGTGTACTTTTAAAACCTAATTTCTACTTTAATACTCAGTCAAATGTAAATCCTTATATGGGAATTGCTTTAGGTGCTACTTTCAATGGAGGCACAGATTTTACTTATGGTGTACAAATAGGAGCCAAGCAATTTATAAGCGAAAATACTTTTATTCAATATGAAATAGGATATCAGAGAATAGAGGATGTAGATTCAAATTCGGTTGTTTTCGCTTTGGGACTTGGGTTTAAGTTTTAATTCAAATCATTGATGTCAAAAAATTTTTTAGAAAAGGGGAGGTAAAACTCCCCTTTTCTTTTTTATTAAGATTTGAAAATTAAGAGAATCTAAAATAATATATATAAAAGGTAAAAAAATAAAAAGGAGGTGAGGAATATGAAAAAATTTGTTATGTTGAGTACTTTAACAGAAAAAGGAGCAAAAACAATAAAGAAAAATCCAGATAGAATAAAAGAAGTAAATAAAGAAGTTGAAAAAATGGGTGGGAAAATTTTATCTCAGTATGCTATTTTAGGACCATTTGATTTTCTTACAATTATACAAGCAGAAAGTGAAGAAGTTAT
Organism: bacterium; assembly: GCA_026416755.1. Lineage (GTDB taxonomy): Bacteria > Ratteibacteria > UBA8468 > B48-G9 > JAFGKM01 > JAMWDI01. The sequence goes on from JAOAEP010000095.1 coordinate 30,793, forward strand.
TGCTAAAATTTCCCTTGAAATTTCTCAAAGAGGAAGTGTAAAAATAACAACCTATCCAGCAATAGATGTGGATGATTTTATAAAGACGATAAAATGAGATGTAGATTAATTATATGTGAAGATTATGACCCATTTTTTAATATGGCTTTTGATTATTATTTTTGGAAAGAGTGTGCAAGGCCAGAAAGTTTTACTGTTTTAAGATTTTACAAATGGACTCCAAGTAGTGTTTCAATAGGTTATAATCAGATGGAAGAAAAGATAGTTAATTTAGATTTCTGTAAAAAAAGTAATATTCCGATTGTTATGAGACCCACTGGAGGAAGTGCTATTTTTCACGATATAGAAATTACTTATTCTTTCTGTGCAGACTTAAAAACCCATTTTTATTTTTCTTCTCCATTTCTTTCTTATATAAGTGTTTGTAATGGAATAATTAAAGGAATAGAAAAAATAGGTATTAAACTTGAAATTAGAGGCATTTCAGAATGTAAAGAGCCATCTTTTACAAATATCCCATGTTTTTCTTTATCTTCACGGCATGACATTATTTATAATGGTAGGAAAATAGTTGGGTCCGCTCAAAGGAGAAATAATTATTCCTTTTTACAGCATGGTTCTATTTTGATTGATATAAGAGAAGATTTGTGGAAAAATATATTTTTAAAAGGAGTTGACTTTTCTAAAATTATTTGTTTAAAAAAAATAGTTGGAGATACTAAGGAAGAGGAATTGAGAGATTTCCTAAAAAAAGGATTTGAAGAAGTTTTTGAATTTGAAATTTTTGAGGATGAACTTGAAAGCAAAGAAATAAAAGAGATTGAAAAAATACAAGAAAAGTTAAAAAAGGAGGGAAAATATGAATAATTTTTCAGAAAATTTAGGAGTACAGAGTTATTGTTTTAGAAATTTTAAGGATAATAAAGTTGTTGCTAAAATGGTGAGAGAACTTGGTTTGAATAAAATTGAATTATGTGGAGTACATATTGATTTTCTTGATGAAAGTAAATTTAAAGATGTAATTTCAATTTATAAAGATGAAGGAGTAGAAATTTATTCTATAGGTGTTCAATATTTTTCAAACAATGAAACAAATGAGAGGAAATATTTTGAATTTGTTAAAATATGTGGAGCAAAGTATATTAGTGCTGATTTTGATATAAATAAAATCTTTGATTGTTTTAGAATTGCTGAAAAACTTGCAGATGAATATGATATAAAAATTGCTATTCATAATCATGGCGGATGGCACTGGCTTGGAAATATTCAAACCCTTGAGTATGTTTTTAAAAACACTTCAGAAAGAATTGGCCTTTGTCTTGATACTGCATGGGCACTTGATTCAAGAATAGACCCATTAAAAATGATAGATACATTTAGTAAAAGATTATATTCACTTCATTTAAAAGATTTTGTTTTTGAAAGAGATAGAAGACCAATTGATGTTGTTCTTGGAGAAGGGAATATTGATATAGGAAAACTTGTAAATAAACTCAAAGAAGTAAACTTTAAAGGCCCACTTATAATTGAATATGAAGGAGAGCCTGAAAATCCGGTGCCATCTATAAAAAAAGGAATCTATAATTTTAAAAATGCTCTTTAAAACTATCTGGAGGTAATTTTTTGAAGGTAAAAGGAGTAATTTTTGATTTCGATGGAACTCTTGTAATCCTTTCAATTGACTTTAAAAAAATAAAGGAGAAAATATTAAATGAAGCAAAAAATTTAAATCTAAAAGTTCCTTCAGAAGAATTACCAATCCTTGAATTACTTGAAGAAATTAGAAAATTAAATGGTAAAAAAGGGGGAAATTTTTATACTATTGGACATAATATTTTAAAAGAAGAAGAAATTAAAGCATCTCAAAAAACATATCCCAGAAAAGGGACCTTAGAGTTACTTAAAAAATTGAGAGAAAATGAGATAAAAATAGGAATAATTACAAGAAACTGTAGACAAGTGGTTGAAAAAGTTATTGAAAAATTTGGAATACCTTATGATGTACTTTTAACACGCGATGATGTTGAGAGATTTAAACCAGACCCATTACATATAAAAGAGTGTTTGAAAAAATTAGGATTGAAAAAAGATGAAGTTATTCTTGTTGGAGACCATTTCTTAGATGTTAGATGTGGTAAAAAATTGAACATATTAAGCATTGGGCTTTTAAGTGAAAATGTAAAAGAAGAAGATTTTCTGAAAGAAGGTGCTGATTTTGTTTTGGATGATATAAAAGATATTGAGTATATTCTGGATCTAAAAGGTTTTCCAACTGGTAAACTTCAAAATAGATTTTTAAAGTATCTCATTGAAAAATATACAACAAAAGATAAAGAGGTATTGATTGGTTCTGGTATTGGAATTGACTGTGCAATTTTTAAAGTAAAAGATAGATATATTTATGCAAAGACAGATCCAATAACCTTGACATCAAAAGATATTGGTTTTTATCTTGTAAATATAAATGTTAATGATATTTCTGTTATGGGTGGGATTCCTATATATTTTTTATGTATCCTGCTTTTTCCTGAAAATATAACTTTTTCTGAAATTGAATATGTTTTTTCTCAAATAAATAATGAGTGTAAAAAATTTAATATAAAATGGATAGGAGGGCATACCGAAATAATAAGTGGAATTAAAAATCCAATTGCAGTTGGTTTTTTAATTGGGAAAAAAATTAAAAAAATTTATTTCCCAGAAGTTAAAATAGGAGACAAGGTTTTTTTAATAAAAGAAATAGGAATTGAAGGTGCTTCGTTAATAGTAAGAGAAAAATTTAATGAATTGAAAAAATATTTTTCAGAAAAATATCTTAAAAAGGTTCAAAATTCAATTAAAAATCCAGGAATAAATGTATTTAAAGAAGCAAAAATTTTGTGGGAAAATTTTAAAATAAAATGGATGCATGACCCAACAGAAGGAGGGATATCTACTGCATTATATGAAATTTCAGAAAGTAAAAGAGTAGGGATTTTAATTGATTTAAAGAAATTAAATTTTTATCCACCAGTTGTTAAATTTTGTAAAATTTTTGGGCTTAATCCATATGGTATAATTTCATCTGGTTGTCTTTTAGGGATAATAGATAAGAAAAACGAAAAAAAACTTATAGAATTTTGTAGAAAAAATAAAATTAAAATCAGAATTATAGGAGAAATTATAAAAGAAAAAGGTGTTTTTTATATAGAGAAGAATAAAAAATACAATTTCCCCAAATTTGAGAGAGATGAGATAAATAGATTAGTTTGAGATTCCAAGATTAAATCTTTTCAAATATAATTCTATGGTTTTACCTAATAAAAATAATAGACATCCAAATCAAAAAGTGGTAAAATAATAATATGGAACTAAAAAAAATATTAATAATTGAAGATGACGCAGAAGAAAGATTGATTTTAGGTAGAGAATTGAGAAGACAAGGATATATAGTTTATGAAGCACCAACAGGAGAAGAAGGGTTAAAGATTTTTAAAGAAGATAGGCCAGATTTAGTTATTCTTGATGTAATGCTTCCTGGAATAGATGGTTGGGAAGTTTTAAAAAGAATTAAAAAAGGTCCTTTAAGCAGGAAAGTCCCTGTTATGATGTTAACAGGGAAGGCAGAAGATAAAGATAAAATAAAAGGATATGAAATTGGTGCTGACTATTATGTGACAAAACCATATAATGTTAATAAATTGCTTCCCGTTATTGAAAGTTTAATTGAAGAATAAAAATGGTTGTCAATTTACCTCCCCAGTTTCATGAAAAAGAAGCAGAATTAAAAAAAGCAAAAACAATTGAAGAAAAAATTTCTATTCTTGAAGAGATGCTTGCCATAATGCCCAAACATAAGTCAAGTGAAAAACTTCAAGCACTTTTAAAAAGCAAAATTTCAAAATATAAAAAAATGCTTGAAGAACAGACAAAGACGAAGAAAAAATCTCCTGTACCAATAATTCAAAGGGAAGGGGCAGGTCAAATAGGAATATGTGGTCCACCCAATTCAGGA
>JAOAEP010000022.1 GCA_026416755.1 bacterium
ACATAATGATGCTTATTTTATGGCTTATACAAATGGAACGATGATTAAAAAAGATGTTGCAAAAAAACTTTCAGAATTAGGCAATTTTACTCCTGCTATTTCTATTGAGGGTTTTGAGGAAGAAACAGATTATAGAAGAGGGGAAGGTGTTTTTAAAAGATTGATGGAGGTAATGGATGATTTAAAACAAGAAGGTGTTCCTTTTGGGATTTCTGTAACACCAACGAGGGAAAATGCTGATTTACTTTTATCTGACGAATTTATTGATTTTTACTTTGAAAAGAAAGGGGCTTTTTATGGTTGGTACTTCCAATATATGCCTATTGGTAGGAATCCGTCGGTAGAACTTATGGTTACACCTCAACAAAGATATAAAATGTTAAAAAGAATATGGCAACTTGTAATAGAAAAGAAAATTTTTATTGCTGATTTCTGGAATTCAGGAACTGCTTCAGATGGATGTATGGCTGGTGCAAGAGGCGGAGGATATTTTTATATAATGTGGGATGGAACAATAACTCCTTGTGTTTTTATCCCTTTTAAAGATAAAAATTATGGGAATCTATACAAAATTTATGAAGAAGGTAAGACAATAACAGATGCAATAAATTCTCCTTTATTCAAGGAAATAAGAAATTGGCAAGATAACTATTGGATAAAGAAAAATAAAAATGAATGTGGGAATTTACTAACTCCATGTATTATTAGAGACAACTCTCTTGAGTTTTATAATATTATCAAAAAAACAGATGCCCAACCAGTGGATGAGGGAGCGAAAGAATATTTAAAGTTTATAGAAGATGGGAAGATGCCTGAATATAACAAAAGATATAGAGAATTGACCGACCCTCTTTGGCAGAGTGAATACCTAAATGAGTAATCGCATATTAGTTTTAAAAAAAATTAGAAGATATCGTAGAATAATAAATATACTTCTTAAATATGGTCTTGAAATAGTCATAGATAGAACGAATATATACAAATTCCCATTCAGAAAAAAAAAGAAAATTGAATATTCTTTTCCTGTTAGAATAAGAAAAATACTTGAAGAACTTGGTCCAACATTTATAAAACTTGGTCAAATATTAAGCACAAGACCGGATTTGATTCCTATGGATTATATAAAAGAACTTGAAAAATTACAGGATGAAGCAATACCAGAAAAATTTGAAATAATAGAAGAAGTAATAAAGAGAGAATTAGGCAAGGAAATAAAAGATATCTTTGAGGATTTTCAAAAAGAACCAATTGCCTCTGCTTCTCTTTCTTGTGTTTATAAAGCCAAATATAAGGGAAAAGATGTTGCAGTAAAAATTCAAAGACCTAATGTTAAAGAACAAATTATTACTGATATTCAAATTTTGTATGATATAGCAAATCTAATTGAAAAGTTTATTAAAGAGAGTGAAATTTATCAACCAGTTAAAATAGTTAGTGAATTTGAAAAGAATATTAAAAAAGAACTTAATTTCCTTATCGAAAAGAAAAACATAGAAATAATAAAAGAAAAAATGAAAAACGATGAGAATGTTTTCATCCCATCCGTTTACAAAGAATTATGTACAGAAAAAATACTTGTTACTGAATATATAGAAGGCGTAAAAATAAATAGGGTTGAGGAATGGTCAAAATATATATCTAAGGAGGAAGTAATAAAGAAAGGAACCGAGATAATTTTAAAACAGATTTTTGAAATTGGTCTTTTTCATGGCGATCCCCATCCTGGTAACATTTTTATAAAAAATGATGGTAAAATTGCTCTAATAGATTTTGGGATTGTTGGACGAATTGATGAAGAAAGAAAATATTATGTTATTAATTTAACATCGGGTATTATAAAAGGGAAAGTTGATGGTGTAATATCCATATTAAAAAGTATGGGTTCTCTTGATGAGAAAATTGATATTCAGGAGTTAAGGGACGAAATAGAAGAGATGATTGAAGTTTATAAGGATATCCCTATTAAAGATATAAAAATTTCTGAATTAATGGGTATTTGTTTTGATATTATGAGAAGGTATAAGATTAAAATACCTGTAAGTTTTACCTTAATGGCAAAATCAATTATAACTCTTGAGGGGATATGTCATTTTATAGACCCAGAGTTTAAAATCATTAATGCAATAGAGCCATTTTATTTTGAACTAATTGAAAAAAAGGTTAAATTTTCATATTTTGTTAAAGAAATAAAAAATACAATTGATAAATTTCAATATGGTTTTAAAGAAATACCAGAAACGATTGAATCTCTGTTAGATACTATTAGGGAATTTAAAAAAAGAAATTATAAAAATGAAGAGTTTTCAAAAAATTTAAGTTTGGTCATAAAAAAAACTGGAATTAAAATTTCTTTTTCATTATTTATCTCCTCACTTTTAATTTCTTGGGTTTTTCTTTATATTTCAGAATTTTTTATTTTGTCAAACATCATAATTTCAATCGTAATAGTTTTAATTTTTATATTCTTTTTGAATTTAAGAAAAGATTAAGATGAAAATAGAAAATAAGAGTGCCTTTTATAATTATGAAGTTCTTGAAAGGATAGAAGCAGGTATTGTATTGAAAGGTAGTGAGGTTAAATCAATAAGAGAAGGGAAAATATCATTTAAGGACTCATATGCAAAAATTGAGAATGGAGAGATATTTCTTTATAATTTTTATGTTGCCCCTTATCCTTCTTCTTTTGAAAAAATAAATCCCAAAAGGAAGAAAAAATTACTTTTAAATAAAAACGAAATAAGACGCCTTGAAAGAAAAGTTTCTGAAAAACACTTGACACTGGTGCCACTTTCAGTGTATTTTAATAATAAAGGATTAGCCAAAATAGAACTTGCATTAGTTAAAGGCAAAAAGCTCTTTGACAAAAGAAGGGAAATAAAAGAAAAAGAAATTGAGAGGCAGATACAAAGAAGATTAAAAAATATGGGGGCGAAATAGGTTTTCGACAGGAAGAAATCCGGATAGAGTTGCCTGTCAAGTTTGTCAGGGTCTTGTAAAAACCTGACAAAAAAATAACTGCCGCAACAGCAAATACTTTGGCTGCATAATGCAGTCACCCATTTACAGAGTTTGCCTCTGACTCTGTAAAATGGGTCGGGAAAGAGGCATTCCCTTTGAAGTTTATCCTTTTTCTTCAAAGGGAATTATGAAAAAAGGATGCGGGTAAAAGGGCTTGCCAGAAGTGCCTTTTTACCTAAAGATAAACTTCTGGCTATACAGGTAGATACTCTATCAGGATTCTTTCTGGACGCGGGGGCAGTACCCGCCGCCTCCACTATACAAGAAAGACATAGTTAAATAATGAAGAATAAGGCAATAGGAGAAACCAGCGGACAGAAAAAGGGTTTAAGGGGAAAAGAATTTTTCCCCTTTTTTGTAGTGGGGGTATCGTCGGGAAAGGGGAAACACCCCTGTCCCGGGAGCGAAAGCGACGGACGCGGGGGGCAGTACCCGCCGCCTCCACTATTAAAAGAAAGGGAGATATAATGTATTCTTTGAAAAAAAGGATATTTTTTTTTATATTTTTTGTTTTTTCTTTTTCTCTCAATTGTTTAAATCTTGATGAAGAAGTAAAAATCAGGAAAATACCAACATATACTATAAAAAATGTTGAATATATTTCAATTAAGTCCTTTCTTAAAATTATTAATGCTGAAAACTGGGCAAAAATAGAAGATAGAATTTTTATCTTTTTTAATGATACTCAAATAAAATTTAGAGTAAATGATACCCAAGTTATAGTTGGAGGAAAAAGTTTTGAGATAAAAAACCCTTTAAGAGAAATTGAAGGAGATGTGTTAATTCCTATTGAAGATTTTTCAAATATATTATCCGATCTAAAAAAAACTTCTGACTTAAAAGGTTCTTCAGAGGAAATAAGGAGTTCTGGAGAAGAAATAAGAGGAGCAAAGAAAAATGAGAAGAGATTTATTATAGTTATAGATCCAGGACATGGTGGACATGATACAGGTGCAATTGGAACATTTGGTTTAAAAGAAAAAGATGTAAATCTTGATGTTTCTCTTCGTCTTGAAAAGTATTTAAGGAAACAACTCCAAAATTATCCTAATATTGAACTCTATTTAACAAGAAAAGAAGATGTATTTATTTCACTTGAAGATAGAGTGAATATGGCAAAGACATTAAATGCCGACATTTTCTTTTCTGTTCATACAAATTCTTCAAGATATAATAAAAATGCTACTGGCTTTGAAACATTTTATCCATACAGTAAAATTGAAACTAATATTCTTCCAAAAGCAGAGGATGGAGAAGGAGAAATTGAAGGTAAAAATAATGATTCTGTACTTTCCCAAATACTTAATAATTTAAATGAAACAGATGTAATTGAAGAAAGCAGAATTCTTGCTGAAGTTATTCAGGAGAAACTTGCAGAACGCCTTGTAACCCCCGACAGGGGAGCCAAAAGGCGAAATTTTTATGTCCTTTTATATACTCCTATGATTTCTGTTTTGACCGAAATTGAATTTATATGTAATCCTAATATTGAGTTTAATTTAAAAGATGTGGAAGTGAGACAGGCTATTGCAGAAACACTTGGTAATGGTATAATTGAATATTTAAAAAAAAGAGAGATAATAAAATGAATGAAAATCCAATAGGTATATTTGATTCAGGTGTTGGAGGGTTAAGTGTTGTTAAGGAGATTATAAAAGTTCTACCTAAAGAAAACATTATTTATTTTGGAGATACAGCAAGGGTTCCTTATGGAACTAAATCAGAAAGAATAATAAAAAAATTTGCTTTAGAAGATGTTAATTTTCTTTTGAAATATAAACCGAAGTTGATAATTATTGCATGTCACACTATGTCTTCTTATACTACTGAGTTCTTGAAAAAAAAAATTAAAAAAGTTAAATTCGTAGATGTTATTGAACCAACTGTTGAGAAAGCGATAGGATTGACTAAAAACAAAAAGATCGGTGTGATTGGAACAACAGCAACTATTTCAAGTAATAGATATCAGGAATTGTTTTCAAAATATAATGGAATTACCGTTTACACAAAAGATTGTCCATTATTTGTTCCTATAGTTGAAGAGGGTTGGTTTGAAAATAAAATTACATATGAAATTGCAAATTTTTACTTGTCAGAAATGAAAAAAAATGGGATTGATACACTTGTTCTTGGTTGTACTCATTATCCCTATTTAAAAAAAACCATTCAAGATATTATGGGTAAAAATGTAAATATAATTGATGCATCTTATGAGGTTTCTGTAAAAGTAGCAAAAATACTTAAAGAAGAAAAATTGGAAAATAAAAGTGGAAATGGTGAAATAAATCTATTTTTCAGTGATATAAGTCCTCACGTAGAAAAAACAATTTATTTTCTTTTTGGCAAAAAAATAAAGTATAATCTCACTAAAAATGTATGAAATAAAAGTTAAAGGTGAGTTTTCTTCTGCTCATATGTTGAGAAATTACAGAGGAGAATGTGAAAACTTACATGGTCATAACTGGAAGGTTGAAGTTATAGTATCGGGGGAAGTCCTTGATAGAATTGGTTTAGTTATTGATTTCCGTATTTTAAGAAGTAAACTTAATATTGTATTGAAATCCCTTGACCATAAAAATTTAAACTTAATTCCATTTTTTAAAAACAGAAACCCGAGTTCGGAAAATATTGCTTTTTTTATTTTCAAAAAGTTGGAAAAACTTTTAAAAAACTACCCTATTAGAATCCAAAAAGTTATTGTATGGGAAAACGAGAACCAATGTGCATGTTATTATGAATAAAAACTACTGGATAATTGAAGTTTTTAAAAAGAAAAACTTACCAGATATTTTTGGAATAGATATAAAAAGGAGTATTGAAGAAATTGGAATTTATAATGTTGAAGAAGTTAGAGTATCTAATATTTATAAAATTGAGTGTATTGCAGATAAAGAAAAGATAAAGAAGATTACAAAAGAACTTTTAATTGACAATGTTTCAGAAACATTTAGAATTTATAAGAAGATAAAAATTGAAAAAAATTGTTGGATAGTGGAAGTATTTTTAAAAGAAGGTGTTACAGACCCTGTTGGAGATACAGCAAAAGATACTATAATAGAAAGTGGTATTTTAAAGGATGTAAATGTAAAAACTGGTAAAAGGTATTATATAAAAGGAAATTTAAAAGAAAAAGAGATAAAAGAAATATGTGAAAAAATTCTTGCAAATACACTTGTTCAAAACTATTTTATTTTTAAAAGGGTTTGAATAAATGAAATATGCTAAATATATTAATATTTTATCTGCTGATGAAGAGACCCTTATCAAAGTAAGTGAAGAAAATCTTCTTTCCCTTGATTTAGTGGAAATGAAAAAAATAAGAGAGTATTTTAATTCTCTTGGTAGAAATCCAACTGATTGTGAAATGGAATGTATTGCTCAGACATGGAGTGAGCATTGTTATCATAAAACATTTAAAGCAGAGATTCAATATTTTGAAAAAGAGGATGAAAAAATAAAAATTGAAAAAATAAATCTTTTGAAGGAAATAATGGAAGTAACTGAAAGATTAAACTATGATTGGTGTGTTTCTGTTTTTAAAGACAATGCAGGAATTGTTAAAATAAACGATAAATGGGGCGTTGCTTTTAAAGTTGAAACACATAATCATCCTTCTGCTCTTGAACCCTATGGAGGAGCCGGGACAGGAATTGGTGGAGTTATAAGAGATATTCTTGGGGTTGGACTTGGAGCAAAACCAATATTGAATACAGATGTTTTCTGTTTTGGTCTACTTGATTTTCCTTATGAGAACTTACCTGAAGGAATTTTACATCCAAGAAGAATTTTTAGAGGTGTTGTTAGTGGAGTAAGGGACTATGGAAATAGAATGGGAATACCTACTGGAAACGGAGCCATAATTTTTGATAATGGATATCTGTACAATTGTCTTGTATATTGTGGAACTGTTGGGGTTATTCCTTTGGATAAAGTTGAAAAAAAAGTAAATGATGGAGATGTTATTGTTGTTGTGGGGGGAAGAACTGGAAGAGATGGAATTCATGGGGCAACTTTTTCATCTGCAAGTTTAAAAGAAGATATTCCTACAAGTGTAGTTCAAATTGGTAATCCCATAGTTGAAAAAAAACTTCAAGATATTTTATTAGTGGCTAGAGATTTAAATCTTTATAATTCAATAACTGATTGTGGAGCAGGGGGTTTTTCATCGGCAATTGGCGAGATGGGAAAAGATATAGGTGCTATTGTTTATCTTGATAAAGTTCCTCTTAAATATAAAGGACTCTTACCATGGGAAATATTTTTATCAGAATCACAGGAAAGAATGGTACTTGCAGTTCCTGAAAAAAATGTAGAAAAGTTAATCTCTTTATTTACTTCTGAAAATGTAGAAGCAACTGTAATAGGTAAATTTGTAAAAACAGGAAAATTAACCGTTTATTATAAAGATGAGATTGTTTGTGATGTTGATATGGATTTTTTACATAAGGGAGTACCGAAGAAAACTCTTAAGGCCTTCTTTGAAAAAAAAGAGGGGGAAAATGTAAAATTTAAATCAAAAAATATTGAAGAAGACATACTTAAGATTTTAAGTAATCCCAATATTGCTTCCAAAGGAGAAGTTATTCATCAATATGACCATGAAGTAGGAGGAAGAAGTATTTTAAAACCATTTGTTGGATATGAAGGTAGAGGGGTATCTGATGGAATAGTTCTAAAGCCATTTTATAACAGTTATGAAGGGCTTATTATTGGTTGTGGAATAAATCCTTTTTATGGGATGATTGATCCTTACTATATGGCAGGATGTTGTATTGAAGAATGTATAAGAAATATAGTTAGTTGTGGGGGCAATCCAGAAAAAATTGCAATACTTGATAATTTCTGTTGGGGTAATATTTATGATGAAAAAGAATTAGGAAATTTAGTTAGATGTGTAAAAGGTTGTAAAGAGTTTGCTTTAAAATATAAAGTCCCTTTTATTTCAGGGAAGGATAGTTTAAATAATTATTTCAAAGGCAAAGATAAAAATATAATTTCAATTCCTGGAACATTGCTTATCTCTGGGATAGGTATAATTGAAGATATAAGAAAAATATGTTCTACTGACTTTAAAAAAGAAGGGAATATAATTTTTATTCTTGGTAAAACATTTAATGAACTTGGTTCTTCTCAATTTTATTTAAATCACAAAATAAAAGGAGGGATTCTTCCAAGACCAAGACCTGAGATAACTTTGAATTTAATGAAAAAAATATATTTAGGAATTAAAAATGGTTTAATTAAAAGTTGCCATGATTGTTCGGATGGTGGATTAATAACTGCAATATGTGAGATGATGATAGGAGGGAATTTGGGCTGTAGTATTAATTTTAAAGATGTTTTAGCAGAGACGAAAGAACCTGAAATAATTCTTTTTTCTGAAAGTTGTGGGAGATTTGTTGTAGAAATAGAAAAAGATAAGATTTATGAATTTGAGAATTTATTTAAAAATGAGGAAATAAGTTTAATTGGAGAGATTATAGAAGAAAAGAAAATATTAGGTTGGTGGGGAAATAAAAAACTATTTGAAATTTCTCTTGATAAAATTTATGAAAAATGGAGTAGTTTAAAATTTTAAAAATGAAGCCAAAAGTTTTAATATTAAGAGTTGCGGGTACAAATTGTGATTTTGAGACAGAATGGGCTTTTAATCTTGCAGGTGCTTTTGCTGAAAGAGTTCATATAAATCAAATTATAAATGGAGAAAAAAAATTATCTGAATATCAAATATTAACAATACCAGGTGGTTTTTCCTATGGAGATGATATAGGTGCAGGGAAAGTTCTTGCAAATCAAATAAAATTAAAACTCTGGGAAGAAATTGAAAAATTTATTGAGAGGAAAAAAGTGATAATTGGTATATGTAACGGTTTTCAAGTCTTGGTTAAATCAGGGATTTTACCATTTAATACTGAACAACTTGTTACTCTTGAGTGGAATGATTCTGGAAGATTTGAGGATAGGTGGGTATATTTAAAAGTTGAAAAGAATATATCTCCATTTTTTGAAGGTTTACCTGAAATAATAAGAATGCCAGTTGCTCATGCGGAGGGGAAATTTCTACCCAAAAATAAAAAAGTTATTGAAAAACTTGAAAGGAATAAACAGGTCATATTAAGATATTGTAATAAAAATGGAGAATTATGTAGTTATCCATATAATCCGAATGGCTCTATTGGTAATATTGCAGGAATATGTAGTAAAAATGGTCTTATAATTGGAATGATGCC
>JAOAEP010000033.1 GCA_026416755.1 bacterium
AACTGATACTACACTGAAAGGAAATCCAATTTTAATAAAATCAAAAAATCTAACTTTATAACCAGTTTTTTTAAGAATCCCTACAGTAATAACATTACAACTTGCCCCAATTGGAGTGATGTTACCTCCAACACACGTTCCTATTAGAAGGCCAAAAAGAAATATATATGGATTTGTTCCCATTTTTTCGCACAAAATTTTTATTCCTGAAATCATAGCCATTGTATAAGGAATATTATCAACAAACGCAGAAATAAATACACTTATCCAGACAATTATTAAATAAATCATAAATTCACTTTTACCTGTTTTTAATAGGAAAGTTGCAATATCCTCAATAAATCCCATTTTCTTTAAAGCCCCTACAAGTATAAAAATCCCAATTAGTAAAAAGAAACTTTCCCAATCAATCTCTTTTATATTTATTTTTTCTGCCTTTTTAATTAACAACCATAAAATTCCAGTAAAACCAGAAACAAGACAGATAACCGCAGGAAAATATGAGAAATTGTCATGATAAAAAGAACTGATAGCAAGAGAAATTATTGTTAAAATCAATAAAATTGTTGGGAAATATGAATTTATTTTGTATTCCTTATCAAAATCCTGATGTATCTCTTTCTCTTTTTTAAAGAATAAAAAAAGAACAAATAAACTTAAAATTGCCCCAAATTCTACAAAAAAGAAAATACCTGGTTTACCATTTAAAGTTTCCAACTTATGGCCTGCCATATAAAAAAAATCATTAAAATTTAAATTTGATTCCATTGCTAGAATTATACTGGGACGATCTCCAACCATAGTAGCACAACCCTGTAAATTTGCACTTACCGTCATTCCTATAAAAAGAGGAACTGGATTTATTTTATATTTTTTTGTAAATTCAAGAGCAACAGGAGCCATAATTAAAATTGTTGCAACATTTTCAACAAAAGCAGAAATTAATCCGGTAATAGTACAAATTAATAAAAAAACTATACCTGTTGGATATTTCTTCTCAACTATTCTATCAACCAGATAGGAAGGAATTCCAGAATAAGCAAATAGATAAGATAAAATACTTGTGCCCATGAAAACACCAAGAACATTATAATTAATAAATCTGAAAATTTCATAGGGATTAATTATATTTAAAAAAATAAGTAAAAAAACCGCTCCTATAATAAAAAAAATTCCTTTTTCCCTTTTTACAACAATTCCAATATAAGTCAGAAAAAAAATTGAAATTGTTATCAGTTTCATTTTAAATTCTTATTTTACATTTTTTCGAAAAAACTTCAATTTTAAAATTGGAAGGATATAAAAATTAAGTTAAATCCCATTCTTCATATAAATCGGGATTAATTTCTTCTATAAATTGAGATTGCCTAATAGGTATGTATCTATAAGGGTCAAAAGAATAATACGTGATATAAAGATCTTCCTTTGCCCTTGTTATCCCTACATAAAAAATTCTTCTTTCTTCCTCAATTGCGGTATTGTCATTTTTGGAATAAGAATGAGGGAAATGATTATCACAAACTCCTATTATAAAAACAATTTTCCATTCCAGCCCTTTTGCCTGATGGATTGTAGATAATATAATCGTATTTTTAATATTTGGACTTTCTCCTTTTGAATACTCTTGCAAAGACGCCTCTGACAAAAATTCACAAATACTTGAATAAAGAGATGCTATTTCTTTTAAACTTTTTATATCCTCCAACCTTTCTATATCGTCTTTATATTTCTTTGTTAAATATTTAATGTATCCTGAATTTAATATAAGTTCAATACCATTAGAAATAGGATTATTCTTAAGATTCTCAATAATTTCAATTTGCTTTTTCAAACTATCTTTTCCCTTTTTTATCAACTTAATCTCTTCTATATTTTCTTTAAACTCATCTATATTTTCAACTTTCATAATCAAATCTATTATTCTCTCTATCCCCTTTTCTCCTATCCCTTCACATAAATTAAAAATTCTCCTCCAAGAAAGTATATCTTTAAAATTCTCACCTACTCTATAATATGCAACTATATCTTTAATATGTGCTTGTTCAAAAAATCTTAAACCACCTCTTACTATGTAAGGAATTTTTAATTTTGTAAGTTCAATTTCAAGTTCTGCTGCCTGATACCTTGACCTAAAAAGAACTCCTATTTCTTTGGGCTCAACTCCATTTTCAATAAGTTTATTTATTCTCTGAGAAACAAAAATCGCTTCTTCTTTCATATTTCTACATTTAACAATAACAGGTTTTATTCCACTTTTTCTAATACTTATAAGATTTTTAGGAAACTGAACCTTATTATGGGATATTACATTGTTAGCAAAATTTAATATCTCAGGAGTACTTCTGTAATTTATATCCAAGTAAAATATTTTTGCATCCGGATAAATTTTGGGAAATTCAATTATGTTTTCAATTGTTGCTCCTCTAAAAGAATAAATACTTTGAGCATCATCTCCAACAACCATAATATTTCTATGTTTTAAAGCAAGCAAATATAAAATTTTGGATTGAAGTTTGTTTGTATCATGATATTCATCTACAAGTATATATTTAAATCTGGAAGAAATTTTATCTGCTGTAGTTTCATTTTTCATTAATTTTAACCAGTAAACAAGTAAGTCATCATAATCAAGTTGATTTAAGTTTTTTTTAACTTTTTGATATTCTTTATAAACTTTTTCTACATCTGAAATTAAATATCCATATTCAGGGAAAAAGGAATTTATTGTTTCTTTCAAATTTTCACAAGTATTTATTGATAAACTTATAAATTCTTTTATTTTTGAAGGATGGGGGAACTCCTCTTTTTTTCCAGTTTTTTCAATAATTTCCTTTAATATAGAAATAGAGTCCTCTTCATCAATAATTGTAAAGTTTGAATTTAAATTTATTTCTCTGCCATATATTCTTAAAAGTAAATTTGCAACATGATGAAAAGTCCCTCCAATAAGTCCCTTAGGATAAAAAGTTAATATTTTTTCAACTCTTTCAAGCATCTCCTTTGCTGCTTTATTTGTAAAAGTTAAAAGAAGTATATTTGAAGGAGAAATACCTTTCTCAATAAGATAACAAACTCTATAAACCAAAACCCTTGTTTTACCGCTTCCTGCTCCTGCAAGAATAAGACAGGGACCATCTGCATTTTTAATTATTTCTAATTGTTTCTCATTTAACTTTTCTTCATATATTATATGGGGATAAAGTTTTATACTCATCTTTTTCTTCCTATAGTTAAATATAAAACAGCCATTCTAACCGCAATACCATTTGTTACTTGTTGAAGTATAAGGGACTCATCTTTTTCAACTACCTCTGACTTTATTTCAATTCCTCTGTTCATTGGGCCTGGATGCATTATATATGATTTTTTACTAATTTTTTTATACCTTTTTTCATCTATTCCATAAATGAAACTATACTCTTTTAAAGAAGGAAGGAAATTCTCTTTCTGTCTTTCTCTTTGAAGACGAAGAAGATAAACTATGTCTGTATTTGAAATTGCTTCATCTAAATCATAAGTTACATTAACTCCCATTTTACTTATTTCACTTGGAATTAATGGAGGAGGGCCACATACCCATACCTCTGCACCCAGTTTTTTAAATCCCCATATATTTGACCTTGCAACTCTACTATGTAATATATCCCCTATAATTGAAATCTTTATCCCCTCTATTTTCCCAAATTTTTCTCTAACAGTAAATAAATCAAGGAGTGCTTGAGTTGGATGTTCATGACATCCATCTCCTGCATTTATAACAGATGCATTTACATTTTTACTAATAATTTCAGGTGCCCCTGAAATAGAATGTCTCACAATAAAACAATCAACTTTCATTGCTTCTATATTTTTTGCAGTATCCACTATTGTTTCTCCCTTTGAAACAGAAGAAGTACTTACATCAAAACTTAAAACATCTGCACTTAATCTTTTTGCAGCAAGTTCAAAAGAAGTTCTTGTTCTTGTACTTGGTTCAAAAAATAAGTTAACAACTGTTCTACCTCTTAAAGCAGGGACCTTTTTAACTGAACGAGAACTGATATCTTTAAATGAACTTGCTAAATCTAATATTGTCTCTATTTCTTCTTTTTTTAACTCTTCAAGTCCTATTAAGTCCTTTCTTGTCCATTCCATTTTCTAACTACAACAACTTCCTCCTTCCCATCTATTTCTTTTAATCTTACTTCTACCATTTCATTCTCTTTCACTTCAACCTTTTTACCAATAAAATCTGCAGATATCGGGAATTCTCTATGTCCTCTATCT
>JAOAEP010000038.1 GCA_026416755.1 bacterium
GACTGAGTTTTAAATTTTTGAGGTGGTAAACTTAACATATATGTTCCTATTAATGTTTTATCTTTTTCTCTTCTTTTTTCATAACTTACAACTTGTTTTGTAACTTCTATTTCTCCAAACTTAATTTTAATTTTTTTTACTTTTTCTATATTTAAAATATCAATTTTTTCCCACCAGTTTGGTTGAGTATAATAATCTTCAAAGTTTTTTTCAACTACAACTATTTTCTTTTCAAAATTTATAAATAGAACCTCATATTTTTTACCTTTATGTAAATAAATTGCTCCTGGATGACATTCAAAAAAAATTTTATCTTCTTCTATCTCACCTATCTGTTTTTCTTCATCTATCTCAAAAATTGAATAAATATCTCCTATACTTCTTAAATTCAAATCCCAATGAATAGGTCTTCCCATATAATAAAATCTCCCATCCCTTGTTTTTGAAAATTTCTCTTTTTCTATTGTTTTCATTAGAACATCTCTGTAAAAATTTATATCATTTTCTAAACTTAATGGATATTCATAAGAAGCGCATTTTAAATGATTGGTTGCTATTATTTCGTTTTCAAAATTTATAATTATATCTTCAAATTCTCTTTTTATAAACTCTTCTGGATTTCTTATAAAATACTGGTCAAGCGCATCTTCAAGAGCCATAAATATAACCAATCCCTCTCTTTTTCTTCCCACTCTTCCTATTCTCTGCCAAGTACTTATCATCGTCCCAGGATATCCAAATAGAATACAAGTATCAAGATAACCAATATCAATCCCAAGTTCTAAAGCACTTGTTGAAATCACTCCTTTAAGTTGTCCTGTAAAAAGTTTTCTTTCCACCTCTCTTCTTTCTTCTGGTAAATATCCTGCTCTATATGAAGAAACAAAATTTTCTATTTTTTTGTCTTTTTTTGTTGCCCATAATTGTAACAATTCTGCAGATTTTCTACTATTGGTAAAAAGGATTGTTGAAAATCCAAAATCAATACATTCTCTAAGAAGTTCAATCGCTTGTGTATAATATGATTCAAACTGAGAATTCCAAAAAACAATATATTTTTTAGGTAAAGGAGAGGAACTTTCATAAACTCTTGAAAATTCAACTCCAACAAGTTCTTCTGCAAATTTCTCTGGCTCATTTATTGTTGCTGAAAGCAATATAAATTGTGGTTCACTTCCATATAAATTACAAATTCTCCTTAATCTTCTTATTACATGACTAACATTACTTCCAAAAATTCCTCTATATGTATGTACTTCATCTATAACAATAAATTTTAATCTTGAGAAAAAATTTCTCCATTTCTCATGAAAAGGTAAAAAAGCAGTATGTATCATATCAGGATTTGTTAGTATTATATGAGGTAAATTCATTCTTATTTTTTTCCTTATATCTTCAGGCGTATCTCCATCATAAATTTCTCCTTTAACAAATTCAAATTCCTTTAATGTTTTAAGTTGGTCTTGTGTTAATGCTTTTGTTGGAAAAATATAAAGACCTTTGATTTGAGGGTTTTTTAATATTTCATTCAATATAAAAAGGTTATAAATAAGTGTTTTACCACTTCCTGTTGGAGTTGTTACTATTATATTTTTTCCTTGATTAAGTTTTTCCAGCCCCTCTTTTTGATGAAAGTAAATTTTAATTATTCCTCTTTTCTCAAGGTTTTTAAAAAGGTTTGGATGGATAAAATCAGGGATAGGATAGAAAATGCCTCCTTTTTCTTCGGTTTCTATTACTTTTACAATATTTTCTCTATATTTCTTTTTAATTTTTTCAATAAATTCTGCAATTTTTACTTCCATATGGATATTTTACAGTAGAAAAAAATAATAAAGCAAATAATATGATGATGCAAGGTCGGACCTCGTTGATGAGAAATTTGACACAGGATAAATAAAAAAATATAATAGAAAAAAGGAGAAAAGATGAAAACAAAAAATTGGATTGGAAAGAGTGTATATATCTTTATTTTTATTTTACATTCTACAATTTATGCTCATCTTTGTGATAATGTTTTTAGACAGGCAGATTCCTTAATTGTAAAACCAGAAACATATTCACTTGTTGTAAAAGATAAAACTACTTTCAAAATATATCTTCAAAATAACATGGATAGAGCAATTGCTGAAATAAGTTTGATTCCTGAAAGTACTGCTTTTGATTTTGAAGTAAGTCCTAAAAAAATGTCAATCCCAAAAGGAAGACAGGTCTATTTTGAAGTAACAATTATTCCTAAACCAGAAATAAAAACAGGCAATTACTCTATAAAATTTCGTCTTGTTGGTGGAGGAAGAGAATTTAAGTCGTTCACACTTGAAGGACTTTCTCAACAAGAAAAGAAGGAGATAGATATAACAAAATTACCAAATATTAAACCTACTGATATATCTCCCACAATAGATGGAAGTTTTACAGATGAGTGTTGGAAAAAAGCAACAGTTCTTTCAAATTTTACTTCAACAAAAGGTTCTGAAGCGATTTATAAAACATGGGTTCTTTTAACATATGACAAAAATAATCTATATTTTGGGATATATTGTAGAGATGAAAATTTGCAAAATCTTACTCAAGAAGATAAAGTTGAAATAACTTTTTCTCCACCTAGTAATGGGTCGGGATATATTTTAAGTTTTTCACCTGTTGGTACCCCTACATTTAAAAAATATGATACAACAAAACAGGTTTCTGACTGGAATCCATTGGGAATAAAATATTCTATAAGTAAAGCCCAAAATTATTGGGGAGTTGAAATATCTTTACCTTTTTCTTCTTTAAATATAAGTTGCCCAAAAGAAAAAGAAATTTGGAATATAAGAATTACAAGAATTAAAGCAAGCGGAATACAGGAAACAAGTTTCTGGGCAATGGATATAACAGGATATCATAGTGAAAAAAATCTTGGTAAAGTAGTTCTAAATCCTTAATAAAATAATGAGAAATATCTTAATAATAATTATACTCTTATCTTTACAAGGAATTTGTATATCAGGTGAGAAGTTACCAATAGATTTTACATACCCTACCATTCCTGGAGATTTCTATGTTAATACTAAAGTTTCTTTTCAACCAGGCAAAGTTTTAAGTGAAGACAATATTACAGTCAACGATGCAGAAACAGGAGTGGAAATTCCTACAAAGATAACAGTTCTTGAAAAATGGCCTGATAATTCTATTCTTGAAGTAGAAATTCTTTTTCCAGCAAATACAAATAAAAAAAGAAAATATGTTCTTAATTATGGAGAAGATATAAAAAGGAGGAAAAAATTTACTCAAACAGCGATTTTACCAATTATAAATAGTTCAATCGGAAAGACCCCTCAATCAACAGAAGCAATTAATATGGATGTTGGTGAATTACTTGTAAAGGTTGATAAAAGTCCTGATATTAGATATTATTGGTATATACTACCAAGTGTAATATTTATATTTTTAACAATTTATAGAACAACGAAGAATTCAAGGGAATATGAAGAATAAAATTTCTTTTATAAGACGGTTTTTCCAAATTATTTCACTTATATTAATTGTTTATGGTGGCTATATTTTTAAGATACGAGTAGAAGCAAAAACAGGCAAACCTTTATTTCCTACATTAAAACCACCAGAAGGGGCAGTATCAACAACTCAATTTGAAAAAGGAAAAATACTCTGGCCATCAGGGACAAATCCGGTTTTAGAAAATTACCCTCCATCACTTGTTTGTAGATTTAATCCAAGAGGAGGTTTGTTTAAAGCATGTATATTTCATTTTATATCTGAAAACCTCACATGGCAAACACATATAAAGTATTTACTACCGCATCTTACTTTATTTATATTTTTGTGTTTTTTATTTGGGAGAATTTGGTGTGGATGGGTTTGTCCTATTGGAACAGTTGGTGATTTTATAACTTTTATTAGAAAAAAAATGAATATATCTGCAAAAAGGTTTCCAATTGGCTTTCGTAATGGTTTAAGAATTACTTCCTATGGAATAATGGTAATTGCTTTTTTTATTTCAACTTTAATAGGTATGCCAAATTTCAAAAGATTTCAATGTTATTGGTTTTTACCTTATTGTCAGATATGCCCTGCTCGCCTTATTTGTCCTTTATTTGGACTTATTAAACCTGGATGGAAGGACTTTGAAAATGCAATAACTTCAATGTTTACAATTCTTGCCTGGATAGTATTGGCAATTTTTCTCGCTGCTTTTTATCTTGGAAGGAGGGTTTGGTGTCATTTATGTCCGGTCGGTCTTATAAATTCATGGTTTAATAAAGGAGCAGGAATTGAATTAAAAAAGAAAGCAGTTAAATGTAATAAATGCGGTTTATGCACAGAGACATGTCCTATGGGATTAACTGAAATGTATGATAAAAATACAGATGGAATTTACAATCAGCCTGGTTGTATTATGTGTTTGAGATGTATTGAAATATGTCCTAAAGATGGTTGTTTATCATTAAGTTTTTTTGGGAAAAAAATCACAGAATCAAAATTCAAATAAAAATGAGAGAAGAAAAGAAAAAGTTTATTGATGAAAAATATTGTAAGTTGGTTGAGAGTCTTTATAATAAAAAGACAAAATTAAATATTGATTATAAAAAAGAAGTAGAAAAGTATAGAAAACTTTCAAATTTAAAAAATATGGATTTTTTTTATGAAGTCATTTCAAATCCAGAAAAATTTAAAAAAATAAATAAAAAACCACTCGTTGGATATTTTTGTACTCTTGTTCCTGAAGAATTAATTATTGCAAGTGGTGGTGTACCTATAAGATTATGCAATGAGGATATACATTGTGCAGAAATCGGAGAAGAAATAATTTCTGGAGATATATGCCCATTAATAAAAGCAATATGTGGAAATATGTTACAAACTGATTTAAATAATATAGA
>JAOAEP010000089.1 GCA_026416755.1 bacterium
GTTTTTTTAGGAAGCATCCTTGGTTTTCTTTTTTATAATTTCCCACCCGCAAAATTATTTATGGGAGAATGTGGAAGTAGTTTTATTGGATATTTTTTAGGAGTAGTTTCTATCCTTTTAACATATTATAAATATGAAGAAAGCAAAAATTTCCTACCAATATTTATTCCTTTTATAGTTTTTTCAGTTCCTTTCTTTGATACATTATCTGTTATGTGGATAAGAAAAAAAAGAGGTTATTCAATATTTACTGCGGATAAAAATCATCTTTCTCACAGGCTTATTGCACTTGGAATGACAAATAAACAAGCAGTTTTGTTTATCTATCTTTTAACATTGACGACTGGAATAAATGCCTTAATTTTAAAAAATTTAAATATATTTGGCGGAATAGAGGTAATAATAGAGACAATTATGATATTATCACTTGTAGCGATTTTAGAGTTTTTTGGGAGAAGTGATGATAGAAAAAATAATTCTTTCTCTTGATTTGAATGAAAAAAAGAAAATATATAAGTTAATTGATGAAACAGAAGAATTAATTGAATTTTATAAAGTAGGAATTATTCCATATCTTTTAGATGGAAAGGAGATTATAAAAGTTTTAAAAAATAAAAACAAAAAAGTTTTTCTTGATTTGAAATTTTTTGATATTCCAAACACTGTAAAAAACGCAGCAAAAATTGTATATGAAAATAGAATTGATATGTTTTCTGTCCATCTTATGGCAGGAAAAGAAGTGATAGAGAGAATTGTTGAGGTAAAAAAAGAAGTTAAAAGTGAAACAAAAGTAATAGGGATAAGTATTTTAACATCTTACAAAGAAGAAGACCTTAAATTTTTAAGTGTAAATATGTGCATAAAAGATATAGTAGAAAAATTAGCAGAATATGGTTATAACTGGGGAATAGATGGTATAGTTTGTTCTGGTGAAGAAATTGAATTTTTAAGAAAGAAGTATCCTCCACATTTTCTAATAATCGTTCCAGGCATAAGAATGAAAACAGAAAAAGACGATCAGAAAAGAGTAGTTACTGCAAAAGAAGCATTAAAAAAAGGAGCAGATTTTATTGTTATAGGAAGACCTATTTATGAAAATCCTAACCCGAAAAATATAATACTAAAATTAAAAGAGGAGATAGAAAATGTTAAAAAGGACGTGGATTGAAGTTGATATTGAAAAGATAAGAAAAAATATCTTAAAAATAAAAAAAATTACTAAAAATAAGTTTTTAGCAAGTGTAAAATGCGATTTGTATGGAATGGGAATAAGACAAATAGCACCATATTTGGATGATATTGTCGATTTTTATGGTGTTGCATGTATTGAGGAGGCGATAGAGTTAAAGGAATTAAAAGTTAAAAAACCCATACTTATTATGGGTTGTGTTCTTCCTTCTGATGTAGAAGAATGTTTAATAAATGATATAAGGATAACACTTTGTAATGATGAAGTTTTAAAACAAATAATTAAAATTTCAGAAAAGTATCAAAAGAAAGCAATAGTTCATATAAAAATAGATACAGGTATGGGTAGAATTGGATTGAGAGAAGGAGAAATTGACCAATTTTTTGAAAAAATTTTAAATTTTAAAGGGATTAAAATAGAGGGTATTTTTTCTCATTTTGCAACTGCTGAATGGGAAGATAAATCATATGCAAATTATCAATTAAATCTATTTAAAAAAATAATTAATAAAATTGAAACACGAACAAATATACCTCTTAAACATATAGCAAATTCTGGTGCAATTTTAAATTTGCCTGAAAGTTATAGAAATTTTGATATGGTAAGAATTGGTCTTTTAATTTTAGGAGTTTATCCTGCAAAGCATCTTATAAATAAAATAAAATTTGATTGTGCTCTAAGATGTTTTACAAGAATAAATTTCATAAAAACAGTGGAAAAGGGGACACCTTTAAGTTATGGCCTTTCTTTTACAACAAGCAAAAAAACAAAAGTAGCAACTCTTAGCATAGGTTATGGAGATGGATTGAAAAGATTTCTTTCTAATAATTTTTCTTTAAAATGGAAAGGGGCTAATGTAAAGATTATTGGGAATATATGTATGGACCAAACACTTATTGACGTTAGTAATAAAAATGTTAAAGTGGGAGATGTTATAGAAGTTTTTGGAAATAATTATGAAATAGAAACAATGGCAGAGATAGGGAAAACCGTTCCTCAAGAAATACTATGTGGCTTTGGTAGTAAAAGAGTAAAAAAAATATATAAAAATGGAAGAGAAAATAAAAAGGTGGATTAAGGAAATTGAAGAATATCTTGATAAAAAACTTCCTACTCAAAAGGAAGAGCCCCAAATTTTAAATGAAGCAATGAGATATGTAATATTTTCTGGAGGGAAAAGGTTAAGACCCCTTCTTGTTTTATGTGTTAGTGAAATTTTTAGTATAAATAAAAAAAAGGTTTTACCTGTTGCATGTGGGATAGAACTTATACATAATTTTTCATTAGTTCATGATGATTTACCAGCAATGGATAATGACGATTATAGGAGAGGATTACCAACATGTCATAAAAAATTTGGAGAAGGAATTGCAATTCTTGTTGGAGATACTCTTTTAACCTATGGATTTCAACTTATAACAGAAAGTAAAAAGATAAAACTGATAAGAGATATTGCAAAAGCAATTGGTCATAAAGGAATGGCAGGAGGTCAAGTATTTGACCTTCTTTATAAAAACAAACCTATGAATAATCATTTAAAGAAAAAAACCGATTATATGAAAACTGGGAAATTATTTGAAATATGTTTTAAAGTTCCATTTTATTTCAAAAAAATAAAAAGAATTGAAAGAGAAAAGATAATTAAAATAGCCAAAAATTTTGGTATTGCTTTCCAAATAAGAGATGACATAGAAGATAATGAAGGAGATATAAAAAGATTAAAAATAAAGTTGGAAAATATTTACGAAAACTTAAAAAAAGAACTTATTTTTTTTGGGAAAAGAGGCGAAACTTTAAATTATTTAATTGAGAAAACTTATGGTAATTTTTTTTAATGACTTTTTATGTTATAATAATTTTAATATTTAAAAAGTTAAGGAGGTATAATGGGTATAATAGAAGTAAAAGAACTGACTAAGTATTATATTTTAGGAAGAAACAAAATAGTTATTGGACTTGAAAATGTATCTTTTAATGTAGAAGAGGGAGAAATTTATGGTATACTCGGTCCAAATGGTTCTGGGAAAACAACATGCCTAAAACTTTTGTTGGGAATCCTATATCCGACCTCAGGAGATATAAGTATTCTTGGAAAAAATCAATTTGATATAGAGATGAAAAAAAATATTGGTTTTTTACCAGAAAATCCATACTATTATGATTATCTTACAGGTCCAGAACTATTAAAATTTTATGGAAAACTCTTTGAATTACCTGATAAAGTTATTAACGAGAGAATTGAAAAACTACTTTTTCTTGTAAAACTACATGATGCAAGAAAACTTGCTTTAAGACATTATTCAAAAGGGATGCTTGAAAGAATTGGACTGGCTTCAAGTTTAATAAATGATCCTAAAATTCTAATACTGGATGAACCTACAACTGGTTTAGATCCAATTGGTTGTATTGAAACAAGGGATTTATTAATACAACTTAAAAAAGAGGGAAAAACTATTCTTCTTTCTAGTCATTTTCTTTCAGAGGTTGAAAGAGTTTGTGATAGAATTGCTATATTTCACAAAGGATATCTTCTTACTACTGGAACATTGAGTGAATTAATAAAAAAATATAATGCAGATGGGCTTGAAGATTTATTTGTTAAAACTATAGAAGAATTTGATAAAAAAGGAGTGGTTGAATGAAAAAAGCATGGATTATTGGTTTGAACAATTTTAAAGAATCTTTAAGGAAAAAAACATTATATATTTTATTGGTAGTGGCATTTGTAGTAATTGGTGCATCAAAAGCATTTTCTTTTCTAACTGCTGAAGAAGAACTTAAAATGATAAAAGATGTAAGTTTTTCGTGTATTGATTTTTTTGGTGCCTTGATAGCAATTTTTATTTCTTTAACTTCAATTTCAAATGAAATAGAAAAAAGGACAATCTATACCTTATTTTCAAAACCAATAACAAGGCAAAATTTCTTTGTAGGTAAATTTATTGGAGTTATTTTAATTTTACTTTTAAATTTTGTTCTTATGTCTATTTTTTTCATTGGACTTTTAATTTTTAAAAAAAGTCCTCCTGATATACAAATCTTTAAAACACTTCTTTTAATCTTTACTAAATTAGTCTTAATAGGAGGGATTACCTTAACAATAGCCACATTCGCTTCGGATGCCTTTAATTTAATTTTTTCTATCTTTCTATATATAATTGGACATTTGACTACTTATGGAAACCAAATTGCTGATAGAACTGAAAATGTGATTTTAAAAGGTTTTTGGAAAATTCTATATACTATTGTACCTAATTATGAAAATTTTAATATTAGAGACAAAGTTGTTCTTGGAACTGAAGTAAGTTGGAATTATATTTTTAGAGTTAGTATTTATGGATTATTATATCTCGGAGTTGTTCTTCTAATTGGGTCTTATTTTATTCAAAAAAGAGAAATATGAAAAGAAATTGGATAAAAATATTCATTGCAATTTTATTGTTTATTCCAATTGGATTTTTACAGGTAAGCATAGATTACACAAGAAAAGTAGAAGACCTTGAAAGTGATATTTTGCTTATGCCAGGGCAGATTGCAGGAAGTTTGATATTGAGTGGATTTAAAGGGTTAGCGGCTGATTTATTATGGTTAAATATAGAGAATTATTGGCACACTGGACAACATTATAAAATGCTCCCATTACTTGAAATAATTGCCTATTTACAACCAACTTATATAGTAGTATGGGCTGTAGGTGGATGGCATATGGCATATAATATTTATGCTAATGTTCGTTCACGTGGGAATAGTTTAATAGAAGAAATAGAGAAGAGATTACCCAAAATTGAAGACAAAACAAAAATAGAACTATTAGATAAAGTTAAAAATGATATAAAAAATTTAATTGAAGGATTAATGAGAGATTATGTGAAAACAGAAGATAAAATTGCTGAATATATTAATATTGCAAATAAAAATTACCAAAAAATAGAAATTTTTAAAGATAAAAAAGAATATAAAGAAATATATGACCTATTCTATAATTTAATAAATGTGCCTGTTGAGATGTTATACTGGTATACAAATGGTGTTTCTTTTTTAAAAAAAGGCATTACCTACAATAAAGATAGATATGATTTATATTTTGAACTTGGGTGGACTTATTACCATAAAGGAATGGATTATCCTAATGCCGTAAAGTATTTAGAAAAGGCTGTCAAATTTCCTCATCCTGAATATGTGGATGATGTTTTAGCTCATGCATACGAAAAAAATGGACAAATAGACCTTGCAATTAAGCAATGGGAAAAATTACTAGGAACTGGTTTTGATTATATTGCTAAGAGAGCAATACATTCTTTGAAAACAACGGGGAAATTTACTCCTTAAATGGAACATATTATCTTTGTAATTTCTGCGCCTTCTGGAACAGGGAAAACAACAATACAAAAAATACTTAAAAATGAATTAAAAGATATTGATATTATTACAACCTTTACTACGAGAAAACCAAGACCCGGGGAGGAAAATGGAATTGATTACATTTTTGTTGATGAAAAGGAATTTAAAGAGATGATTAAAAAAGATAAGTTTGCTGAATGGTCAATAGTTTATGGTAATTATTATGGAACACCAAAAGAAAAAATAGAGGAAAACCTAAAAAATAAGAAAAAAACTTTGCTTGTAATTGATATACAAGGGGGATTAAAAATCAAAAAAAAATTTCCTTCTGTATATTTAATAGGAATTCTACCCCCTTCATTAAAAGAACAAGAAAAAAGATTAAGAAAAAGAAATGACATGACAGAAGAAGAGATTAAAAAAAGATTATTAATTGCCAAAAAAGAAAGAAAATATATTTTAAAATATTATCATTCAAGATTAATAAACAAAGATATAAGAACTACCGTGGAAAAAATAAAGAAAATTATTTTAAACAACTAAAATCATTTAAAATAATTTAATATCTTCTCCTCAAATTTATCTTCAGGCATAGCACCTACAATTTCTCCTACTTTTTGTCCATTTTTGAATAAAATGAAACTTGGTATTGACATTATTCCAAATTTTTCTGCAATATCAGAATTTTCATCTACATTGACCTTTGCAAAAATAATTTCTCCTTTATATTTTTTAGCAAGATTTCCAATTATAGGCATCATCATCTTACATGGCATACACCAACTTGCCCAAAAATCTATTACTACTTTTTCATTATCTTTTATAATTTCTTCAAAGTTGTCTCTCTTCAAATTTATAACATATTCTTCCATTTCAAACTCCTTTTTTAAAAATATACCATAATTTTTGAAAAAAATAAAAAATAAGTTATCCTATTTATATTATGAATATTAAAGAAATCATAGAAGAACTCTCAAATTTTAATGCAGAAATAAGAAGAAAAAAATTAATTGAAATCTCTGATTTAATCAATAAAGGTAAAATTAACAAAGATAATGAGTTTCAAGGATTTTTAAATATTCATATTCATACATTTCATTCTTTCAATTATAAAAACTGGTCACCTTACAGGATTATTTTTGAAGGATGGAAAAAAGGTCTATTATATATGGGAACTGTTGATTTTGATACACTTGCAGGAGTTGAAGAAACATTATTGGCTGGTAAAATATTAAATATGAAGGTTGTAGGTGGGTTTGAATCAAGGGTTTTTCTAAAAGAGATGAAAGACAAAGTTATTAATTCTCCAAATGAACCTGGGATATTCTATTTATGCGGAAAAGGCTTTAAAAAAATTCCTGATAAAAATAGTAAAGAACACATTTTTTTTGAAAATTTAAAGAAAATATCTCAAGAAAGGAATAAGAAAATCATCAATAAAATTAATGAGTATTTAAAAG
>JAOAEP010000170.1 GCA_026416755.1 bacterium
GAAAATAATTTAATTGGTGCTAAAAATAAATCATTATAAACAGGTGGAAATTGTGGAAAAAATAAAATTGATACATGGAAATTTTCTTTTTCAAAATTTCTTTTAATATAAGGTTTTCTTATATATCCTCTTATACTGGAAGCAAATAAGATATAAAAATTTTCCTTATCAATTTTTTGAAGATTTTTTATAAGATGATAAGCATACCAGTTTATCCCAGTTTTCTTTTTTGAAATTAAAGAAAAAATATCAATACCTATTTTCATCTTCAATCTATCAATAAAAAGTTATAAATTTATAAGTTTTTCAAGATTTTCAATTAAAAATTTTCTTAAAACTCTCTTCTTATTTTGCAACTTTTTTTCTATAACTAAGTTTTCTAAATATTCTTTTATGTTTCCTACTTTCTTCCCAGGAGGAATTTTTAAAATCTCCATAATATCAAACCCGTTTATTGCAAGTTTAAAAGAAGAAAGTTTATCTCTTCTATTAATATCTTTAATCCTTTCTTCAAGTACCTCAAGTCGTTTTAATGCTTCTCTAATTTTTTGTAGATTTCTACTGGTTAAATCACTTTTTGCAAGAATAAAAAGTGCTTTCATATCTTTTCCAATTTCTTTTATAAATCGTCTTAAAGCACTATCACTTGGATTTTCTTTTGCAAGTAAATGAGGTCTTAAATGAAACCTTATCAATTTCCCAATAAATTTTGCATTTTCTTCACTTATTTTTAATCTTTTACAGATTTTATAAGCCATTTTTTCTCCAATAAATTCATGTCTATGAAAACTTACTTTATTGTTTTCTATTTTTAAAGTGTATGGTTTACCTATATCATGAAGCAAAGCAGATAATCTTATATAAACATTCTTTGTAAGTTTTGAAGCATTATCAAGTGTTTTTAAGGTATGGGGAAGCAGATCTTTACAAGGATGGTCTGTCTTTTTTTCTTTTAAATTTGCTATTTCAGGAAGAATAATTTCAAGGAGCCCAATTTTATTCATTAATTCAAAACCAATAGAAGGAGTTGAGCATTCTAATATTTTCATTATTTCATCAGCGATTCTTTCTTCACTGACAATTCTTATTCTCTCTTTATTTTTTTTCATCCCTTCTAAGGTATTTTGCTCAATATTGAATTTAAATTTTGTTGCAAATCTTATTCCTCTTAAAATTCTTAATGGGTCATCATAAAAGGTCTTATCAGGGTCAATTGGTGTCTTTATAATCTTTCTTTTTATATCGCCTCTTCCATCAAATGGGTCAAGAAATTCTCCAGTTATTAAATTCTGAGCAATCGCATTTATAGTAAAATCTCTTCTCTTAAGGTCTTCATAAATAGTAGTTTTCTCAACAAAAGGTTTCCTTGAATCTTCTGGATAACTCTCTTTTCTTGCAGTAGCAAATTCAAGTTTAATTTCATTTATTTCAATCATAGCGGTCCCAAATCTTCCATAAAAAATTGGTTCAGGAAGTTTAAATTTTTTTGAAATTTCTCTTGCTATTTCAAGTGCATCTTTTTCCATAACAAAATCAATATCTTTACTTTTCCTTTTTAAAATTTTATCTCTTATAAATCCTCCTACAAGATATATTGTTAATTTTTTTTCCAAACAAAAGTTTTTTATTTTTTCTATTATCTCCTCTACCTTAATTTCTTCTCCTTTCATTTTTCAATCCCGTAAATTATATCTTCAATTTCAACAAAATCAATGTTATAACCTTTTAAAATCTTTTTTAAATTTGTTTTACTTATAGCACTTAAAGAAACAATTAAATTTTGAGAAACAAGGAAGTTTTTACCCACTTTTATAAAGGCCCCATTTTTACCTGTAAGAAAAATTCCAATATATCCTTTCTCATCTTTACATAAGGTTCCTATCACCGGAATCCTTGTAAATTTAGAAAAATCACTCCATACAGAACAAACTCTTAACCTTCTAATTTTACCTGTTTCATCTTTTATTCTTATACTTTTTATTTCAACTCTATTTTTCGCTATTTCAAATCTCCCTATCTTTTTCCATAACATTTTTCTTCTTTAATTGTAATAAAAGGAAAACAAAAGAAAAAGTTTCCATTATTAGAGTGTAAATCCATATAATTTTAATATTTCTTTCATATAAAAAACCAACAATACTACTCCCAACGAAAAGACCAAATCCATAGATATTATTGAATATTCCATAAGCAAATCCTCTTTTAGAACTAGTAATTATATCTGCAATAGAAGCCCTTAAAATAGTTTCATGACATCCTATAATAATACCAAAAATTATAATGCCTATAATAATAAAATATATGTTCAAAGAAAGAGTAAAAATTGGTAAAAATATTGTTAAAATTGGAACTAAAAGAAGAGTTTTAAGTTTTATTTTATCATATAAGTACCCGATAAATATTGCAATAATCCCATCAATAGCCATAGCGATCATGTAAAAAATAGGAATTTTTGAAACAGAAATAACATTTTTTATTTTAATATGATAGGCAATAATTGGAAAGTTAATAAGTCCACATATTGAAAAAAAGACAAAAAGTAAATAGTAAATAAAACTTTGGTTTATATTTTCTTTTATTTTTTTAGGATTTCTTTCTGATATATCAAAATTATAGTTCTTTCTTAAAAAAATGAGTGTAAATATAAGAAAAAAACATGGTATCCACATTAAATGAAAAGCAAAAGAGAATTTTTTCATTTTTTCAAGAGAATAAAAAAATATTAAAGGACCTAAAAAAGCACCTATTTGGTCCAAAACTTCATGGATACCAAAACTTTTACCATAACCAATATTTTCACCTACAAAGGAAATTAGAGTATCCCTTGCTGGAGTTCTGATTGCTTTACCAATTCTTTCAAATAAAATTAATAAAATGGCTATCTGCCATATTTTTGTAAAGGCAAGAAAAGGTAAACAGCATATAAGTGAATATCCAATAATAGTAAGAGGCCAGTATAATTTTTTTTTATCAGAAATATATCCAGAAAAAAATCTTAAAGAATATGTCAAAAATTCGCCCAAACCAGAAAAAAAACCAATTACAAAAGCAGTCGCACCTAAAGAAGCAAGAAATGGTCCACTTATACTTCTTACTCCTTCATAAACAATATCTCCAAATAAACTTACTATACCAAAAAGTAAAATTGTAAAAAGCGCTTTATTTTTCATATTTAAAAGTTTATCTTACTTGACATAAAAAAGCAAATCAAATAAAATTTAATATAGAGGTGATAAAATGAAGAAGGAAATAATTTCTTTACTTGAATATTGGGAGAAAGAAAAGGGAATAGAAAAAAATCAGTTGATAGAATCATTGGAAGATGGCCTTTTGACAGTTTACAGAAAAAAGGCCCAACTTCCAAAACAAATAAAGATTAAGATTAATCCAGAAACAGGTGATATAATGTTCATAAATGAAAAAGGTGAAGAAGTTCCACCTCCTTCTTTTCCATGGGAAAGAATTGCTGCTCAAACTGCCCGCCATGTTTTAATACAAAAAATTAAAGAGGCAGAAAAAAATACAGTTTACAATGAGTTCAAAAATCTTGAAGGAGAAGTAATAAGCGGAAGGGTTGAAAGATTTGAAAACGATAATATTATAGTTGCTGTTGGAAAAACTGAAGGTGTGTTGCCACATCATCATAAATTACAAAATGACCACTTCAAAATAGGAGATGCTATAAAATGTTATTTATTGGAAGTAAGACCTCCTTCTAAAGGAAATTATCAATTAATTTTTTCAAGAACTCATCCAAATTTTGTTAAGAAATTACTTGAAAGTGAAATACCTGAAATAAAAGAAGGATTAGTAGAAATAATGGCAATTGCAAGATTCCCCGGGGATTTAACAAAAGTGGCTGTTTTTTCTAAAGACGAAAAAATTGACCCTGTAGGAACATGTATAGGAGATAAGGCATCAAGAATAAAGAATATTGTTAAAGAATTAAAAGGAGAAAAAATAGAAGTAGTTGCATGGAGTGACGATATAATAAAGTATATCAAAAATTCTCTTGCTCCTGCAAAGTGTAATGAGGTTTATATAGATATGGAAAAAAAAGAAGCAATTGCAGTTGTTGATGATGAACAACTTTTCCTTGCCATAGGGAAAAAAGGACAAAATGTACGACTTGCTTCTAAATTGACTGGTTGGAACATTAAAGTTTTTAAGATGTCTGAATACAAAAAGGAACCAAATACTGAAAAATGAGAATCTACGAATTTGCAAAGCAGAATAATTTACCAACTAAAGATTTAATTAAAATATTGGATGAAATTGGTATTAAGGGTAAACAAACTTTAAGTATTATAACAGAAGAGGAAATTAATAGATTTAAAGAAATATACTTCAAAAAAGAAAGAGAAAAAAAAGAGATTCTATTAACTGGAAAAGAAAATGTGAAAGAATTATCTCAAAAATTTGGAATACCATCTAATGAAATACTTAAATATCTTCTTGAGGAAAAAATAATAGTAAATATAAATCAAAAACTTGAAAAAGATATAATTCAAAAAATATGTGAAAAATTCAATTTTATTCCTGTTTTTGAAAAAGAAGAAAAAGAAATTCAAGAAGAAAAAAAAGAAAAAATAGAAACACCCATATTGGTTAAAAGGGCTCCTGTAGTGACTGTAATGGGACATGTAGACCATGGAAAAACAACAATCCTTGATAAGATAAGGAATAGTAATGTAGCAGAAAAAGAAGTGGGACAAATTACTCAAAAGATAGGTGCTTATAAAGTTGATTTACCTGAAGGATCAATAGTTTTTCTTGATACGCCTGGGCATGAAGCATTCACTGCAATGAGGGCTATGGGAGCTAAAATTACTGATATAGTAGTTCTTGTGGTTGCTGCTGATGAAGGAGTAAAACCACAAACTATTGAAGCATTAGACCATGCCAAATCAGCGAATGTTCCTATAATAGTTGCTATAAATAAAATAGATAAACCAAATGCAAATCCTGAAAAAATAAAACAACAGTTATCAGAATATGGGTTAATACCGGAAGAATGGGGTGGAAATACTGTGTATGTAAATGTTTCAGGTTTAACAGGTGAAGGCATTAATGATTTACTTGAAATGATTCTCCTTGTGGGAGAAATGCTTGAATTAAAAGCAAATATAAATTGCAAATGTGAAGGTACAGTTATAGAATCATATCTTGATAAATTTAGAGGACCTGTAATAAGTATAATTGTAGAAAATGGGAAATTAAAAGTTGGTGACCCTTTTGTAGTTGGGAATACATGGGGAAAGGTAAGGGCAATTATTGATGAATGGGGGAAAAGGTTAAATGAGGCAGGACCTTCAACTCCTATAGAAATACTTGGAGCCCATGAAATAGTAATACCTGGAGAAAAACTTAAAGTTGTTGATTCTGAAAAAGAAGCAAAAGAAATTTCAGAAAATAGAAAGAGAGAAAAAGAAATATCAACAGTACTCCCTGTAAAAAGATTAAGTTTAAAAGACCTATATGAAGAGATTAAGAAAGGTGAAATTAAAGAATTAAAAATAATTTTAAAGACAGATTTTTATAACTCAATTGATGCTATTAAAAATATAATTTCTAAAATCCCACAAGATGAAATCAAGATAAATATAATTCATGCAGGAACAGGGCCAATAAACGAATCAGATGTTTTACTTGCTTCTGCATCAAATGGTATTGTCCTTGGATTTAAAGTTCCAATAGAACCAAAGGCAAAAGAACTCGCAAAAAAGGAAAATGTTGAAATAAGAACATATGAAATTATATATGATATAGGAGATGAAATTGTAAAAGCAATTGAAGGAATGCTTGAACCCGAGATTAAAGAAGAACTTATTGGGCAGGCGTTAGTAAAAAAAGTTTTCAAACTTGATAAAAATACTGTTGTCGCTGGATGTTTAGTAGTAAGTGGTAAAGTCGTTAGAAATTCCAAAGTAAAGATTGTTAGAAATGGAAAAATTATTTTTGAAGGGGTACTTACAAGTTTAAAAAGGTTTAAAGACAACGTAAATGAAGTAAATTACAATAATGAATGTGGTATAGGCGTGGAGAATTTTTATGATTTTGAGGAAGGGGATATAATTCAATCCTTTATAAATGTTGAAGTTCCAAGAAAACTAAAAGGAGTATAGAATGAACTGTATATTCTGTAAAATTATAAATAAAGAAATAAAAAGCGATATAATTTATGAAAGTGAAGAACTGATATGCATAAGAGACATAAACCCACAAGCACCTGTCCATATACTTATAATTCCAAAAAAACATATTGAAAAACTTTATGAAATTGAAGATGAATTACTACTTGGAAAGATGTTAAAAATTGCTTGTGAAATAGCAAAAAAAGAAGGAATAAAAGAAACAGGCTTCAGAATAGTCATTAATACCAATAAAAATGCTGGACAAAGTGTTGAGCATGTTCATTTTCATCTTTTAGGTGGAAGATTGATGTTATGGCCACCTGGATAATTAAAAAAATGAAAAAGTTAACTATAAGTTTAATATTTTGTTGTTTCCTTTCTTTTTTGTTTTTTACTTCTTGCAATAAAAGAGAAAGAGAAGAAAATTTAATAAAAAATGAAAAATTAACAAGATTTTCTTTAAAACAATTTTCTCAAAATTACTCATTTACTTTGATGGGAGAAAGTGCAGAAGTTTTACAAAATGAGAATACAAGTATTATGAATCCAAGTTTCTCATTAAAAACCGAAAGTGAAATAATTGAAATTAAAACTGATAAAGAAGGTAAAGGGGAAATTAAAATTGATCAGAAAAATAAAAAGATTAAAGAAGTTATAATTACAGGAAAAGTTCTAATTATTTATAGAGATATAAAAAGTGAAAAAATAAATATGGAAGTAACATGTGAAAAGGTAAGTTACATTGATCAGAAAAGAGAAATGATATTTGAAGGTAGTCCCTTAATTAAAAGAGGTAAAAATAAGTTTTCAGGTGAAAAAATTATTTATAATATTGATAATGATACAATAGAAATAAAAGGAAATGTAAATGTTGAAATTATCCCTGAAGAAAAGTCCAATAAATAGAATATCTATTTTGCTATTATTTGTTATAAAAAGTTTTACCTTTGGTGAAAATTGTATATATGTAAGAGTACTTGATGGGAATAATATTAGGATAATTGAACTAGAAGAATATATTGCTGGAGTAGTAGCGAAAGAGATGGGAGAAAATTGGCCTATTGAAGCATTAAAAGCGCAAGCAGTTGTTTCAAGAACTTATTTAATCTGGCAATTAGAAAGAAATAAAAAAAATAGGACTTATGATATAGAAAATTCAGTTTTTACTCAATTATATGGAGATTGTAAAAGCCAAAAAATAAAAACAGCAGTTTTAGAAACAAAAGGAGAAATATTAACGGATGAAAATGGTAAAATAGTTCCTGTCTTTTTTCATGCTTGTTCAGGAGGAATAACGACAAATCCCTCTGAAGTATGGAAAGGTAAGTACCCTTTTGATTACTCAGTTATTGATCCATATTCAGAAGATTCTATTTATTCTAACTGGGAAAAGGAAATACCTAAAAAATATATTTCAAAAATTTTCAAAGATGACATTGAAAAAATTGAAATAATAGAAAAAGATAAAACTGGAAGAGTGAAATTATTGAAAATGATTACAAAAAATGGTAAATTCATATATTTAAATGGAAATGAATTTAGATTGAATATAAATCAAAATACAAGTAATTGTTTTAGCGATAAATTTTTAATCCCTAGCACACTTTTTGAAATTGAAGATAAAGGAGATTCTATTGTTTTCATGGGTAAAGGATACGGACATGGCGTGGGCATGTCTCAACATGGAGCTAAAAAAATGGCAGAAATTGGATTTAGTTATAAAGATATATTAAACTTTTATTTTTCTGGATTACAAATAAAAAAAATAAAAAATGATTGAAAAAAGGAGAAACATGGAGATAAAAATTTATTCTGAAGTTAAAATTAATAAGGAATATGAGGAGTATATTAAAGAAAAAATTGAAAAACTGAAAAGATTTATTTTTGATAATGGATATGTAGAATTCTATATAAAAAAAGATGGTCCTATATTTTTAATTGAAATTTATCTCCATTCTAAAAACATAAAAGTATTTCTAAAAGAAAAAAATAATGAAATGAACAAAGGAGTTGAAATTCTTCTTGATAAAACAAAAGTAAAACTTCGTAAATTACATGATAAAATTGTGAATAAATAAAAAAGGAGGCGAAAAAATGAAAATAGTTGATTATTTGAAAGAGGACTGTATAATAACAAATCTAAAAAGCAGAGACAAAAAAAATGTTTTAAGGGAGATGATAAAATTACTTGAAAAAAATGGATATGTAAAGGAAGGTGAAAAAATATTAGAAACAGTTATGGAAAGAGAAAAACTAGGTTCAACTGGTATTGGGCAAGGTATTGCAATACCTCATGCAAAAACAGACCAAATAAATGACATTATATGTGCTCTTGCAATTTCTCAAAATGGTGTAGATTTTGATTCACTTGATGGAGAACCAGTATACATTATATTTTTAGTCCTTGCACCAACTAAATCAATTGGACAACATTTAAAAACTCTTGCTAAAATAGCAAGATTACTTAAAGATAAAGTATTTAGAAATACTTTAAGAAATTGTAAGACACCTGAGGAAGCAATAAAAGTTATAAAAGAAGACGAAGAGAAATTAAATAGTTTATCTTAATAAAAATGAAGAAAATAAGAGGAATTGCTGGGTCACCAGGAATTGCTATTGGAAAAGCAAAAAAAATAAGTGATAGTTTTTTTTCTTATAAAAAAGTTAAAAAAATAAAAGAAGAAAATATTGATGCTGAAATAAAAAGATTTAATGAGAGTGTAAATAAAACAGAAAATGAAATTCTTGAAATTATAGATAATATTAGAAGAATTACAGATAAAGAATATGCAGAAATTTTTTCTTTTCATCTTTCTATCTTGAGAGATAGAAATTTAATAGAAAAAATAGAAAAAATAATTAAAAAAGAAAAAGTATCAGCAGAAACCGCAATAAGAAAATTTGTTGATATTTTAGATAGAGAATTAAAAAAAGAACATTTAAAAGCAAGAAAAAAAGAAATCCTTGATATTTTTGAAAGAATTATTTCAAATCTATGTCCAAAGAATAATAAATTGAAAGATATAAAAGATGGGATTATAGTAGCAAATGACCTCTCCCCAACCCAGACAGTTTCAATTGACAAAAGATATATAAAAGGATTTGTAACTTCAATGGGGACAGAAACATCACATACTGCCATAATAGCAAAAGCACTTGAAATCCCAGCAGTTGTTGGAATTAAAGAGGGAATAGAAGAGATAAAAGAAAATGATGTAATTTTACTTGATGGATATGATGGATTTATATTAATTAATCCCACAAAAAATGAAATAGAAAAGATAAAAATGAAAGAAAAAGAGAAAGAAAATTTAAGGAAAAAAATATATATATTGAAGGACAAAGAAAGTATTACTTCTGATGGTAAAAAAATAAAGTTATATGCCAATATTCAATTACCAGAAGAAGTAGAAACTGCTTTAAAATATGGTGCAATGGGAATAGGGCTTTTTAGAACTGAATACCTTTATATTAAAAGAACTGATTTACCCACAGAGGAAGAACAATTTCTCTCTTATAAGAAAATAATTGAAAAATTTGGGAAAAAGGAGATCATTATAAGAACGATAGATGTAGGTGGAGATAAATTTATTTCTTCATTTCAAGGGCCAAAGGAATTAAATAATTTTTTTGGTTTAAGAGGCATAAGATTTTGTCTCGAGAAGAAGGATATTTTTTTAACTCAAATTCGTGCAATTTTAAGAGCAAGTTACTATGGAAACTTAAAAATAATGTTTCCAATGATAACTACAAGAGAGGAAGTAATAGAAACAAAAAAATTGATAGAGGAAGCAAAAAAAGAATTGAAAAATAAAGATTTTAAAATAAAAGAAGATATTGAAATAGGAATAATGATTGAAACACCATCTGCAGCTTTAATTTCAGATGAACTTGCTAAAGAAGTTAACTTTTTTAGTATTGGCTCAAATGATTTAATTCAATATACACTTGCGATAGATAGAGTTAATGAAAAATTATCATATCTTTATCAACCATGTCATCCTTCTGTTTTACGATTAATAAAAATTACAGTAGAAAATGCCAAAAAAAATAATATTAAAGTTGGTGTATGTGGAGAAATGGCTTCTATCCCTGAAATTGCTTGTTTATTAATTGGTTTAGGAATAGATGAGTTAAGTATGGCTCCTATATCAATTCCCTTAGTAAAAGAAAAAATTATTAAAAATAGTTTTGCAAAAATGAGAGAAATTGCTGAAAAGGTTTTCAATTTTAATAAGCATGATGAAATAATTGAATTTATTAAAAAAAATTTAAATTAGAAAGGAGTAGAACAATGGAATTGAATGAGAAAATAATGAGAAAATATGATAAGAGAAATATGTTTTATTTATTGAAAAATTTTCCCACTCATTGTTATGAAGGTTATAGTTATTTTATTCCAGAATTAAATAAAAATTTTGATAAAATTGTTTTTACTGGAATGGGTGGTTCAGCAATTAGTGGTGATATAATAAAAGTTCTTTTAGAAGAAAAAAACAAATTACCCGTTTTTGTAATAAGAGATTATGTTTTACCTGAATATGTTGACTCAAATTCTTTATTAATAGTAGAAAGTTATTCTGGAGATACAGAAGAGACAATTGCTACTTTAAATTTAGGACTTAAAAAGAATTGCTCCATTTTATGTGTTTCCAGTAATGGCGAAATAGAGAAAATATCAAATAAAAAAAGTATTCCTTTTATAAAAATACCTACTGGAATGCCACCAAGATGTGCTTTCGGATATCTCTTTTTTCCTATTTATAAATTTTTCGTAGAAAAAAAATTACTTATGCCGTTGAAAAAATCTTTTTTTAAAAAAATAGAAGATTGGGTAAATGACTTTTCTTCAGTTAATAATAATAAGGCAATTGAAATTTCAAAAAAAATTTATGGAAATTTTCTTTTAATATATTCAGAAAATAGATTTTATCCAGGAATTTTAAGATGGAAAACTCAAATAGCAGAAAATTCTAAAAGTTTTTCTTCTATTAATGTATTACCAGAAATGAATCATAATGAAATAATGTCATTTTACTATCCTAATTGGTTAATTAAAAAAATGTTTGTGTTATTTATAAGTTCTGGACTTGAAAATGAAAGGATTAAAAAAAGAATTGAAATAACTTCAAATATAATATCAAAAAAGGTAAAAGAAGTAATTGAGATAAAATTAGAAGGCGATGATCTTTTTGAAAAATTAATTTATCTTATAGTTTTAGGAGATTGGGTAAGTTATTATCTTGCAATGGAAAACAAAGTTGACCCTACTGAAACAAAAGAAATTAAGATTTTAAAGGAAGATATGAAAAAAGGAGGATAAAGTGAAAAATTATTACTTTTTTACCTCAGAATCTGTTTGTGAAGGACATCCGGATAAAATATGTGACCAAATTTCCGATGCTATACTTGATGAAGTCCTAAAACAAGATAAAAACGGAAGGGTTGCTTGTGAAACTTTAACAACTAGAGGTCTATTATTCATTGCGGGAGAAATTACAACTACAGGATATGTTGATATTCCTGAAGTTGCAAGGAATTTATTAAAAGAAATTGGTTATATAAATCCTTCCTATGGATTTCAATATGAATCAGTTGGAATTATCACTGCTATTCAGGAACAAGCACCAGAAATAGCTATTGGAGTTGATAAAGGTGGTGCTGGAGACCAAGGAATGATGTTTGGATATGCTACAGATGAAACACCTGAACTTATGCCTCTTCCAATAACATTGGCTCATAAATTAGTAATGCGACTTGCAGAAATTAGAAAAAAAAATATAGTTGATTATTTAAGACCTGATGGTAAATCACAAGTTACAGTTCTTTATGAAAATGGAAAACCTATTAGTGTAGAAAGTGTAGTTGTATCTGCCCAACATAATCCAGAAATTTCACAAAAAAAAATAAAAGAAGATATTATAGAACTTGTCATAAATTATATTATTCCAGAAGAATTAAGAAGTAAAAAAATGAAAATTTTTATAAATCCAACAGGAAGTTTTGTAATTGGAGGGCCTATGGCTGATACTGGTGTTACTGGAAGAAAAATTATTGTAGATACATATGGAGGGGTTGGAAGTCATGGGGGTGGATGTTTTTCTGGAAAAGACCCAACAAAAGTTGATAGATCGGGTTCATATATGGCTAGGTATCTTGCCAAAAATATAGTTGCTTCTGGAATTGCTAAAAAATGTGAAATTCAAATTGCTTATGTTATTGGACAATCAGAACCAGTTTCTTTAATGATAAATACAAATGGAACAGGTATAATTCCTGATAATGAAATTTTAAAAATAATTAAAGAAAATTTTGATTTATCCCCAAGAGGTATTATTAAAAAACTGGATCTTTTAAGACCAATTTATAAAAAAACTGCCTGTTATGGTCATTTTGGAAGGAATGATGCTGATTTTACATGGGAAAAAACGGATGCAATAGAAATTTTTAAAGAAAGTATAAAATGAAATATTTAATAAAAGATTTAAATTTATATAAAGAAGGGGAAAGAAAAGTTTTATGGGCATTTGAACATATGCCAGTAATAAAATATTTGAGACAAATTTATAAAAAAAATCAAATTTTTAAAGGTTATAAAATAGGAGCATGTCTTCATATCACTTCAGAAACAGCCAATTTAATTATTAACTTTTCTCAAGCAGGAGCAGATATATTCTTATGTCCCTCAAATCCATTAAGTACTCAAGATGAGGTGGCTGCTTATTTAGTTAAAAATGGCATTCCTGTATTCGGAAAAAGAGGAGAAAGTGGGAAAGAATATTATAAAAATATTGAAAATGTTGCAAAAATATTGCCTCACTTTATAATAGATGATGGAGGAGAGCTTATAACTTTTGTACATCAAAATAAAAAATATATGAAAAATATTATAGGAGCTACTGAAGAAACAACCACAGGAGTTATAAGACTTAAAAATCTTAATAAACAGAAGTTATTAAAATTCCCAGTGATTGCGGTAAACAATGCAAAAACAAAATATTTATTTGATAATAGATATGGAACAGGTCAATCAACAGTTGATGGATTTTTAAGAGCGACAAATATTTTAATCGCAGGTAAGATTATTGTTGTTTGTGGATATGGATGGTGTGGAAAAGGGATAGCACAAAGATTCAGAGGGATGGGAGGGAAAGTAATAGTGGTGGAGGTTGATCCAATAAAAGCGCTTGAAGCAACAATGGATGGTTTTTCAGTTATGCAGATAAAGGAAGCAAGTAAAATTGGAGATATTTTTATTACTGCTACTGGTAATACTTCTATTATAACAATGAAAGAAATTGAAAAAATGAAAGATGGTGTGATTCTTGGTAATTCAGGTCATTTTAATGTTGAAATAAAAATGGATGAGATAGAAAAGAATACTCTAAAAAAGAAAAAAATTAGAGATGAATTAACAGAATATACTCTTAAAAATGGGAAAAAAATTTTTATTCTGGGTGAGGGTCGGCTTTTAAATCTTGCATGTGCAGAAGGACATCCTCCAGACGTAATGGATATGAGTTTTGCAAATCAGTTTCTTTCTATAAAATATTTGAAAGAAAATCCAGATTTAAAAATAGATGTTTACGATGTACCTGGAGAAATAGATAAAAAAGTGGCAGAATATAAACTTAAAACTTTAGGAATAAAAATTGATAGTTTAACCAAAATACAGAAAAAATATTTATCTTCATGGGAATTAGGAACTTAAAGACAAAGCCACTTATAATTGGAATCACAGGAAATTTAGGGACAGGAAAAACAACTATAACAAAAATTCTAAGAAAAATGAAATTTAGGGTTATTTCATGTGATGAAATAGTTAATGATTTATGGAAGGAAAAAGATTTTATTGAAAAAGCAAAAAAAATATTGGGGAATGAAATTGAAATCAATGGTAAAATAAATAAAAAAAAAATAAGAGAAATTATATTTAGTGATGAATTTAAAAAAAAAGAAATAGAAAATTTAATTCACCCATTAGTTTTTAAAAGATTAAAAAAAAATATATTTGACAATAAAAAAAAGAAAGGTATAATATTTATAGAAATTCCCCTATTGTTTGAAACTAAAAGTGAAAATTTATTTGATAAAATAATTGTAGTTAGTGCATCTCATAAGATCATTAAAGAAAGATTGAAAAATAAATACTCAGAAGAAGAGATAAAAAAAATATGGAAAAGTCAGTTGCCTTTATCATATAAAAAGAAAAGGGCCGATTATATTATTGACAATTCTGGGAATATTACAAATACAGAAAAAAGTGTAAAAAAAATTGTGGAAAAATTATTAAAAGAAACACAAACAGAAAGGAGAAAAAATGGAACAAACAAATGAAATTAATTTATCAACTTTAAGAAAACTCAGTATGTCAAAATTACAAAAAATTGCAAAAGAAATGGAAGTAAATGGAATTAGTGGATTGCGGAAAGAAGAATTGATTTATAGAATAATGGAAGCACAAGCAAGAAAAAATGGATTACTTTTTGGAGAAGGAGTTCTAGAAATTTTACCTGATGGATTTGGATTTTTAAGAGTCCCAAATTACAATTATTTACCAGGTCCTGATGATATTTATGTTTCTCCTTCGCAGATAAAAAAATTTGGATTAAAGACAGGAGATACTGTTTCAGGTCAAATAAGGCCTCCAAAAGAAAATGAAAAATATTTTGCGCTTTTAAAAGTTGAAATGGTCAATGGAGAACCCCCGGAAAATATTGCATCAAGAATTCCTTTTGAAGAGTTAACACCTATACATCCAAATGAAAGATTTATTCTTGAAACAACACCTGAAGAAATAACCACAAGAGTAATCGACTTAATAGCACCTATAGGGAAAGGTCAAAGAGGTTTAATAGTTTCTCCACCTAGGGCGGGGAAAACTGTAATTTTACAGAAAATTGCCAATGCAATTGCAAAAAACCATCCAGAAGTATATTTAATTGTATTACTTGTTGCAGAAAGGCCAGAAGAAGTTACAGAAATGAGAAGAATTGTTAAAGGAGAAGTTATTAGTGCAACTTTTGATGAATCTCCTGAAAGGCATACCCAAGTTGCAGAAATAGCACTTGAAAAAGCAAAACGCCTTGTAGAACACAAAAAAGATGTAGTAATACTTCTCGACAGTATTACGCGTCTTGCAAGGGCCTACAATATTCTGGTTCCACACAGTGGGAAAATAAT
The DNA here is from genome assembly GCA_026416755.1 of bacterium. Classification (GTDB taxonomy): domain Bacteria; phylum Ratteibacteria; class UBA8468; order B48-G9; family JAFGKM01; genus JAMWDI01. The sequence continues at coordinate 15,318 of JAOAEP010000170.1, forward strand.
GACAGGAGGACTTGAATCAACTGCTCTTGATAAACCGAAAAGATTTTTTGGTGCAGCAAGAAATATTGAAGAAGGAGGCAGTTTAACAATACTTGGAACAGCTTTAATAGATACAGGAAGCAAAATGGATGATGTTATTTTTGAAGAATTTAAAGGAACTGGAAATATGGAAATAAACCTTGAAAGAAAACTTGCAGATAGAAGAATTTTCCCCGCGATAGACATAAATAGGTCTGGGACAAGAAGAGAAGAACTTTTAATAAATCCGGAAGAATTACAATTGATATGGCTATTAAGAAAAATTCTTGCACCTTTAAATCCTATTGAAGCGATGGAATTATTAATAAATAAAATAAAAACAACAAAGTCTGTCTCTTATACACATCT